>JBNKDZ010000133.1:0-12315 GCA_050288525.1 Cyclobacteriaceae bacterium | reverse complement strand
GATGATACATTATGGTTTTCAGGAATGGGAACGGCTAACATCTCGGCAACCGTCGGGGTGAATCCTCCTTCCATAAATGTGGCTGTTTTTGATGGTTGGAACAATATCGGCTTGCCTTACAGCACGAATAAATTGTCGAATGGAATCGCCGACAGCCTGGTGAGCCGTTTCATTGATCTTTCAACAGTCAATACTACAGACAGAAATACAGTTTATCTCAGCTTCTTCTGGCAAAAAAGAGGGGAAGCAGAGAAACCGGACAAGCCGGATTATATTAGTTTGCAGTTCAGAAATGCCGATAAAGAATGGGTTAATGTCTGGGATATGTATGATGTTAAAGATACGATTGATCATAACAGATTTTATCAGTCTATGGTCCAGGTGCCCAATGATGATGCCTATTTTCATGAATTTTTTCAGATCCGGTTCCAGTCCTATGGAAGGCTGTCTGGCGGATATGATACGTGGAATATTGATTACATATTGCTGGACAAGGGCCGTTCTGATCCCGGTTATACCATTTCGCATGACGACAGGGCGATCACCGGATTTCCGACATCCTGGCTGACAAAATATCAGTCCATGCCTTATGACCATTTCCTGGCCAATCTGGAGTCGAATTTACAGCCGATCACGATCGATGTCTTTAATCTGGAATATAACCCGCCTCCAAGTGTGGATACACTACAGCCTGTCAAATACTATTTTCAGCTACGTGACACGGCGGACTTCTTTTATTTCTATGACACATTGAATAATTCCTTCAATACAAACGCGTACACTCAGAAAATTGAGCATATCGAGTTCGGACCCATTGATGCGGATATCTTTGACCGGGACGCAGATTCAATATCCCTGCAGCTTGAGACAAAAGTCTTTATCAATGCAGCTGACACATCGAAATACTTGACGTACAGGGTGAATGATACGGTTTCAACCCATGTCACTTTTGACAAGGCACTTGCATATGACGACGGCACGGCAGAATGGGCAGCGGGAATGTCGTTAAGCGGGGCAAAACTGGCATACAGATATGTAATTCCGGAGCCGGATGTAATCACAGAAGTTCAGGCATATATACCGGAGTTTACACCAAGTGCCGTAGGATCTACTTTTAATATTGTGATATGGGATAATCTGGATGAGGGCGTTGAAGGACGTTTGTTGACAGATCAGCATATTGTCCGGCAGTCAACCAGACTGGATGATATCATCTCGTATAAGCTAAGCCGATCTGTTACGGTCAGTGATACCTTTTATATCGGATATGTCCAGAGTACAGATGAGTTTTTTCCTGTCGGGTTGGACAAAAGTCGTGATTCGCATGATGAAATTTTTGTTAACACAGAAGGGAATGTCTGGGAGCAGGGGATGAAAACATCGGGTAGTCTGATGTTACGACCTGTTTTTGGTTCGGGTAAAGCTGTAGGCATACAGGAGGATCTGTTCAGAGACAATAAAATTTACCCCAATCCAACAACAGGAAAGGTTACAATAGAAGGAAGGTTTGATTATGGGGTGTTATATGATATTTTTGGAAGAGAAGTGTTGAGGACAGGATCAGGACAGACAGAAACAGAGGTCATCATTGATCATGCAAATAGTGGTTTATACATTTTAAAGCTCTATAAACAAGGTAAATACCAGTCATTTAAGATACTGGTTCAATAAATTATTACATTAACAGGGTGTTTTTTTAAAGATGCTATGAATTAAACTATTATTTACTGGATTTTTATAGCGATAAAAAACTATATTTGGCCCTGGTTTTTATAAATTTTTTAGAAAAAACAAGAAACAAATGCAATCAATAATACCTGCAATAACAGCAGTAGGAGGATATGTTCCGGATTACGTTCTGACAAATGATGAGCTTGAACGTATGGTAGATACAAGTGATGAGTGGATTATCACAAGAACAGGGATAAAAGAAAGGAGAATTCTGAAGGGAGATCAAATGGGTACCTCTGTAATGGCCATTAAAGCCCTTAATCAATTACTGGAAAAACGAGGCATTGATGCCATGGAACTTGACGGAGTCATTGTGGCAACCATAACACCTGACTACTTTTTTCCAAACACATCAAACCTGGTAGCGTATGAAGTTGGTGCAAAAAAAGCATTCAGCTTTGATATGGCCGCTGCCTGTTCAGGATTTATTTATGCATTGGAGACAGCTTCAAACTATATCCGATCAGGAAGGTATAAGAAAATTGCGGTAATTGGGGCAGATAAAATGTCTACAATTACAAACTATGAAGACAGGAACAGTTGTATACTTTTTGGCGATGGTGCAGCATGTGTATTATTAGAGCCAAGTGAAAATGGTATGGGTATATATGATACCATCTTACGCAGTGATGCTGTTGGCAAAGAACTGATCTATCTTAAAGGAGGAGGATCAGTTAATCCCCCAAGTCATGAAACTATTGAACAAGGATTACATCATTTTTATCAGGATGGAAAGAGTGTCTTTAAATATGCCGTAACATCTATGGCTGATGTAGCTGTTGAAATTATGGAACGTAACAACCTCAAAGGGGATGATATTGCCTATCTTGTACCCCATCAAGCAAATAAACGCATTATCGATGCTACTGCCAAGAGAATGGAAGTAGGTCCTGAAAAAGTAATGTTGAATATTCAGAAATATGGCAACACAACCGCTGCCACAATTCCTCTGTGTCTGTGGGATTGGGAAGACAAACTGAAATTAGGAGATAATCTGGTATTAGCTGCTTTTGGAGGAGGTTTTACCTGGGGTTCTGCTTATCTGAAATGGGCCTATTAATTCTTATTCAGCAATCTATTAAAAAAAATCTTTATAATTTTATCATTTACAGGACATTACATCAATTACCTAAGCAGCGTGTAATGTCCTGATATGAGTTTTATTTGTTGACGAGGTCTCCCTTTACTTCAAATTCCGTTACGGTATGCATCGGAAGGCCTTCTTTTGTTAATCCTTCTGTAATGGCGATATATTTGCCGGCAACATCCGAAGTATAAAATCCTAGTTGGACATTTTTTTGAGCTTCAATTTCGATGTCGCTATTCCAGTACAGTTGATGCCGGTAGTCCGGAATTCGTTGAAGGTCGTCTTTATGATATGCAGGCACATAAAATTCTTTTTTAGACTGTACCCCTTTATACATAAGTATATTTGCGTATTCAGGTAATTTATAACCCTTCATCTTTCCGGTGTACGAAAAACAACTGACGATGCCCGGGAACTCCAGATCTCCAAGGAAATAGCGTCTGTTTACCACATCAACTCTTTTTACCAGCAGAGGATTGAATGCAATGATATCGTTTTCATTAGGCACCGGAATTCCATCGAGCAATAGCAGAGGAGATGAGTTAAACATTTTATCATTTGTGGCATCATACACCAAAAATTTATAATCATCTTTATTACGTCTTACCAAAACTCCCGCCACATATTCACGCATAACCTCCTCCATGACTCTGAACCGTGTATATTTATCGAGGTAATATTCGTTATCAGGTTTCATGTAAAAGTTCAGACTATCATATTGGTTTTTCAGGTTAAGGATCCTTTCAGGGGTATAAACATTCATTATTTGCATGTGTAAACTCCTTTTTTCCAGATCAGGCTTAATAGATTCCTGTAGCATAAAGTGTGGTAAGTCGGCTATTATTTTTTCCTGACTAAATGGATTGACCAACTCAAGATCATATTTATTTTCCTCATCATTCCATGGTTGAACGACAATTTCACGTTGATCATAGAAATCAGTAAGTTCTATGTACACATTCCCCTTGTCATCACTTTTATCGCCGTAAATACGTGCCATTTTACCCGGACTACCCAGGTATACCATCTTATATTCTGCAGGCTCTTTTGTTCCTTTTTTATATAATTTTCCTCTTAGAATATGCTGTCTGTATTCTGGTAAATGAGGGGTTTTGGCAGAAATTCCATTTTTAATATCCTCCCAATTGTATTTCGACCAGCCTCTCGTCATAAGGATCAGATCAATAACATCATGTTTTTTTGACTCAGACAGGTTGAATACTTCGCTGATATGTCTGTTATCCCCTACAATAGCAGATGATAACAAGGAATATGAAATAATGTCGACCGGACTTTGTAATGTTGTCGGATCCACTTTATATACAGATGACGACAGATATGTTATGTTGTCTGCTCCGTTTTCAATGTTCATGTTAACTTTTTGCCGGGTTGTATAGGATGATTTATCCGTAGATGAGCGGAGAAGGGGTAAATTTGAAGGAGATTTAAAAATCATCCTTTCACAACATGGGGTTCCGTTTGGCAGGAAAACCTGAATATACGACACACCATCTGTTAACCGGTTTTTATCCAGTTGAATGGTATTGCCAATTATATCGGCAACGATCATTTTGTAATCAGCAACCTTACCATTTGCGTGAATAAGCACATGTAAAGGTTCAGAAAAACTCATGGTGGAACGAATCTTTACATCAACCTTGTCTCCCAGGTCATGAGCTTCCATTACAACACCGTTGTCATGTATTTCAGGCAGGTCATACTCGAAGGATCTTCCTTCATTATTTTTTATGTGAACCCGGTATTTTGTGTTTTTATTGGGAGTAAGACTGAACGATCCCAGGCCATACAACCCGGGTTTTATTTCGGCTATGGATGAATCACTTTCATCAACTACATATCCTTCATACTGAACGGAAGCCGGCCCCTGAATTTCAAAAGCTATTTTTGAGGTTAGTCCGTTTATCAGATGACCACCCTCGGGATAAAAAGAAAGCCGGGGAGCAGCATTTTTGTTTTCAGCTATCAGGTAGGGTTTATTAAAACTATTGATGATGCGGATTGTGGTATAGAAGAAGGCGTTCGGAGAAAAATTCTTCATCCAACGGGTATAAGACCTGATAATGTAATTGCCTGATTTTGCTGATGTTGGAATAGGTATTTCGCCGTTGCCCAGTCCATCATCGAGTCTAATCTTTTCCTGTGAAATCGCATTGCCTTCACCATCCAGTATTTCCACATATGCCACTTTACTAAGAAGACTCAGAGTGCCTTTTCGAACATTTGTGCAATAGGCCTTAACAAAAAGTTTTTCCCCGGCCAGGATACTACCCTGGCTCAGGTGGAGGTAGACCTTTTCTTCGTATTGTTTTTCGTTATAATCTGAGAACGCTTTTTCAAAGTTGAGATTTTGGGCAAATAGAGTATTTGAGAATAAAAATACGATGGTTAGAGGAATATAAATCTTCATAAGTAAAAGGTGATAAAGAGAAAAAGATGTTTTTACCGGATTAATCCTGTATGTTCCATGGATAAATCTATTGCTAAAAATATGTTGATTATAATTCATAATTTATAGTTTTATCTTGGCCAGTAATCGGGTTTGTTTTTAGTGCCAAAAATGGTGCAATCTGTACATTTTTTATGTGCCATAACAAATGGTGCTAATGCTTCCGGATCAGCAGGAGGAAGTCCAGCATGCATAATCATATTATATCCCTGGCCTACATATTGGGCAACTAATTCCTTTTCAACTACCTCTGATTTACAGCTAGGGAATAATGTGTTTGAAAAAACTATCTCCCTTAAATCCCTGGGTGAGAAGAAAACTCTTAGACTTGATGCGGTATTCGCTTCAAATATCCCGAGAACGAGCTCATTCGGATCCTGATCTCTTTTTATATTACCTATTACCTGGGCTGGTTGAGGGTCAAATAAAGACCCCACTCCTTCAGAGACTTTTTGTAGATGACTATAGAAGTTATACGATTCCTCACTGAGGGCATATTGATCTACTTTGATACTATATAAAACCTTTGGCTTTAAAGAAGAGGAACTGAAACTGACAAGAGGTTGATGGCTGACAACATCTTTTGAGAGATGTTTTGTGCTTCGCACGACAATAGATTTATTTTCATCAAACAGCCAGCATCTGTTAATCATCTCATCTTCAGAACGCTGTTTGACTTTCATGTTTTTTAACAGGTACAGAGAAACAAGTGGAGTATTTATTTCATACGCTTCTGACCAATTCCAACGGTAGAAACGGGTGTTGTCAGTCTCATCATGAGTATCGAGGTAGATCTGAGCATATTTTTCATTTTCGTTATCAGAATTTATCCTTGTTTTATATTCCAAATAGATGCTGTCAATTTCCGGTGTTTTTAAAAGTGTTACAGGTGATGATGTATATGTTTCGTTGTCATCGACTATTATGTGTAGAACATATGTCTCACCAATTTCAGCCTGGAATCCGGGAGTTATTCTTTGTATTGAGGGATCATTTATATCCGTAACAAAGTATGTTTTGTTCATTCGGCTATCTTCGATGTATGCGACTGCATCAACATTTGTATTGCGAAGAGAGTCCACCGAATAACTACGTGAAATCTTAAGATACGTGGTTTCTTCCTCATTAGTTAAGATTCCTTCGATAACTAAAAGGTTTTCATAGCCTTTAATTTCAGGGGTGAAGCGATCGACACAACTAGTGAATAGAACTGCCAGTAAAAGTATCGTGAGTTTTATTGAGTTATTCATCCGAATTTTTCTATTATTCATGAGTGTTTTTGTTTCATTTTAGAAATTAATTGGGCCAAAAATCGGGTTTTTTTGTAGTTCCGTAAAGCCTGCAATCCGAACATTCTTTTGATGCCATAATGATTTCATATCTCGAATAAGGGTCGTTTGGATGGCCGGAAAGGAACTGTATTTTGTACCCATTATATGTATACATTCTAAGATCCATTTCATGTATTATTGGATCGTGACAATAACCGAACAAACTGTTATTAAAGTTTATTTCTTTAATTGACTGAGGTGTATAGAAGACTCTTTGAATTGATATTGTGGTTGCTTCAAATATTCCAAGCACTGGTTCTGTAGAATCCTGATCTCTTTTTATATTTCCGGTTACCTGGGTTGGCTCCCGGTCAAATAAGGTTCCTGCATTCTCTGAAACCTGCTTAAGTAAAGAATAGTATTTATAACTTTCTTCTTTAAGGGCATATTGTTTGACATCCAGACAATAAAGAACATTGGTCTTGATGGAGGTTGGCAGTATTTTTACCAGAGGTTGATGACTTATAATATCTTCAGAAAGATCTTCTGTACTGCTAATCAGTATGGAATGGTTTTCGTCATAATTCCAGCATCTGTTAATCATTTCATCTTCAGTGCGTTCCCGGATTTCGTTATTTTCATAAATGTAAAAGGACGTTTTTGGAGTTCGGATCTCATACACATCAGACCAATCCCATCGATAATACTGTGTTTTATTCGATGCATCGTGTGTATCAAGGTAGATCTGTACATAGTCTTCCTTTCTATTATCGGAATTGATTCGACTTTTAATTTCATAATAGATGCTGTCGATTGCCGGAGCCTCAATAAGTGTTACCGGAGAAGATGTATAGCTCTCATTGTCACTGACAATTACATGCAGAACATACGTCTCGCCTATTACCGGTTCAAATCCCGGAGTAATTTTCTGCTTGCCGGGTTCATTATCTACTGGAACAAAGTAGGTTCGTTCATATTCCGGATCTTCCAGATATGCAGTAGCAAACACCGGGGTGCCTTTAGAACTATCCAAATGATAGGTGCGTGAGATTTTAATGTAGGTGGTTTCATCATCATCTGTCAGCAGCGCTTCTATCACCGTTCTTTTATCATGGTTTTTTATATTTGGCGTAAAATATTCAAGACACCCGGAGCATAACCAGATAATGAGAATTGTGAAATATAATATTCTTTGTTTCATTTGATCTGGTTAGAATTTGAAGTTATACGTTACAGTAGGAATTACCTGTCCGAATACCGACATTTTATATCCGTTCACTTTTCCATCACTACCCGTCTTGAAAAATATGGAATACACATTTTTTCGACCCGTTAAATTGTAAAGTGATATTGTCCAGGAACTATGAGCAATCTTATCGACTTTATGATTTCCCTCGATATTTAGAGCAAGATCTGCCCGGAAATAATTGGGCACCCGATATTTGTTTCTGTCCGAATAATGGATGCGTTGGGAATTCTGATAATCATAAAGAGCTACCGGGTAGGTAATAGGCCTTCCCGTACTGTAAGTCAAATTTGCAGATATATTAAAACGCTGGGTGAATTTAAAATTCGAAATTACGGATAAACTATGTGGTTTATCATAATTTGCCGGATACCATTCCCCATGATTTATATTGTTTTCGTCAATATCACTTTTTACCTGGTGCAAAATCCTTGAATACGTATAGCTGATCCATCCATTGAGTTTACCAGCTTTTTTCTTTACAATAAATTCTAATCCATAGGCTTTACCCTTTCCATTGAGGACATCCGTTTCAATATTTTTATTAAGTATAAGTTTTGCCCCTCCTTTATAATCAAGGATATCCTTAAGTTTTTTATAATATGTTTCAACAGAAGCTTCAATGGCATTAGAATTGAAGTTTTTATAAAATCCGATAGCAAACTGGTCACCGATCTGAGGTCTGAGATAGCTGTCGCTTAATTTCCATACATCTGTAGGTGAAATGGAGGTGGTATTGGAAAGCATATGGACATATTGCCTCATGCGGTTGTAGCTTAACTTAATCGAACTGTTGCCTCCTAACCGTATTCGGGAAGATATTCTGTATTCGGGACCATGATAGTTGGCTATTTTTTCACAACTTCCATAGCGTACCGAATCGATAAGTGTGTTTGATGTTCTTGGTCCTCCTGGTGAATACTGATAAACTGTTTTTGGTCCTAAATTATAAAATAAGGAATACCGGATCCCGGCATATATGCTAATGACTTGATTTAATTCAAAATTTTCTCCGATGTATAAAGCAGCTTCAACACCGTTTTCTTCTTCCATTATTTGTGGTATTACTTTTGATGAATCACCTAAGGGCAGATATGTCCCCGGATTGAGCTTATATTTAATACCGCTGAGGCCGAAGTCAACTTTATGCTTTGTGTTTGGAGAATAGTTGAAGTCCAGTTTGCCATTTATTTGTTTAATATCATAGCCCATAGTAAAGGCACTTTTAATTACTTCATCAGCCTTTATTCTGTATCCGTATTCACTGTAGGTGCCGGTGAGTACGGCGAAAAATTGGTTGTTAAAAATGTGTTTCCATTGAGCAGATGCATTTTTGTTATGATAGTTATAGGTTGAGTCGGAATTAAACCTGAACCTGTCACCACTGTAGTATCCGGAAATAAATACCGAATTTTTCTTATTGATATCATGTGAGATCTTTGCATTAAAATCATAAAATCCCGCTTCACTGTTTTTTATGGCAATATCATCGATCTTCTTTAGGATCCAGTCCGAATATGTACTGCGCACCCCAAAAATATAAGACCCTTTTTCCTTTATCGTCGGGCCCTCCAGGGTTAGTCGCCCTGTAACAGGTCCAATGCCTCCCATTCCAGAAAATTTCTTTCTGTTACCATCTCGAGTGTATACATCGAAGACGGAAGATATACGACCTCCGTATTCGGCTGGTATGGCACTTTTATATAATTCAACCGTCTTTATGATATCCGGATTAAATACTGAAAAGAATCCAAATAAATGGGATGAGTTATATATTGGAGCGTGATTTATGAGCATCAGGTTCTGGTCGGTACTACCGCCTCTGACGTTAAAACCCGAAGCGGCTTCACCAACTGTCTGAACACCAGGGAGGGTAAGAGCAACTTTGACTATGTCTACTTCTCCAAGAACAGCCGGGATTGATTTTGCAGTGCGGGCATCAAGCTTTT
This sequence comes from Cyclobacteriaceae bacterium, assembly GCA_050288525.1. GTDB lineage: Bacteria > Bacteroidota > Bacteroidia > Cytophagales > Cyclobacteriaceae > JBNKDZ01. The sequence goes on along the minus strand of JBNKDZ010000133.1, from coordinate 2,564 downwards.
CCATTCCCATTTGCATGCCTGCCACGTTAATATCTTTGTCTGCTTCAATGACAATTTCTCTTAGCGGAATTACATCTTCTTCCATTTCAATATTCAGTTTTCCATTGGAATATAATTCAACCTGCCGGCGTGTTTCTTTCATTCCTATACATTTGATAAGAATTGTGGTGCGTCCGACAGGCAATTCAATTGAATAATACCCAAAAGCATCTGTGGCTACTCCAATTTGAGGATTTTCAATATATACTATTGCGCCGATCAAAGGTTCTCCGGTATCTTTTTCCCGAACATGTCCTGCAACAACCACTTTGCCACTTACAGGAATGTTTTCTTTCTTTCCGATAATAAAAAGCTTGCTTTCAAGTAAATTCCGGATTCGTTGCTCCTCCTGTTCGTTATTAAAATCTACCGAGGTTATGTTAATATCTTCCACATTGGTGCTGACATTGAAGTAATTGTCAGGCAGATTGCTTCTGACATCATAACCTTTTGTGATAATAAATCTGTTGCCATCCATTTTCTGCATAAACAGGTCCGTTCCTTTAAGATAGTCAGACATAAATTCATCAAAAGCTATTTTTTCATAGTGTCCGATAACCCACATAGTATCAAGCCATTCTTGCTTGTAATAGAATTGGATGTCATTTTTTTGTTCAAGGTCAGCAATAAAATTTGTGAATCGTAAGCTGTCAAAGGTGCCTGATATATATATGTCGTCACCTTCCTGGGCAACAGATATTTGGGTAAATGTGAGTCCAAAAAAGAGTAGAAATAGTATACGTTTCATGTAAAAAGAGTTTTAGGAAGTCAACCTCAGATATTCGCTACAGATCAGGATTAATGCGTTCTCCGGATCTTTCTTGTAGAAAATCTGTTTCTTTCGGCAATATTTTTTAAGTGCTTTTTTCTGATCAGCAAGGAGTTTTAGTAATCGTCCCTTACTTCGGATACGAAAAAAAATATTATTCCTGACAATATATAAATGATCGTTTATCTCAAACATCTCCGGATACCGGTCAGCCCCAAGTGTTTTAATGACATATTTTGACCGGTAAACAGCCACAGCAATATCATCATCAATCAGAATATTGTAGAAACCGGGTGTAATGTCCGGGTTTGTGCTGTCAGGTTCCAGGTATTGGAAATTTCTGTCCCCCAATGAAAAGCCTTCAATCTTTTCATAAATAAGACCGATTTTAACTGAATGTCCGTTTGGTCTGAAATTTTTAATTACGACCTTCTGCTGGTATATATCATACATAAGTTCGACACTGTCATATCGAAGACCATCATAAACGATATTCCCTTCAACAAACTCTTCATTACCAAAAAACTGATGTCCTTTTATGCTGTGAAATCTATAGGTATATTCCTCTCCATTGTACAGCCTTGAGTTACTGCCAACCGCCTCATTATATTGATTTACCGCATTATTAAATGCCTTGCCCATATCAGGACGACTTATATAATCGTTGAAATTCTGAGCGAAAGAAAGGTTTGATATAAAAATTAATAAAAGCATCAAACCATAAATCTGGAAATATTTAATCATTTTCCTATTATTTAACCACAAAAAATTATTGCAATATAACAAAATCATCTATAAAAAACACGGTTTATCGTGCCGTTAAGCGATTGTTAAAACCATTCATGTAAAATCATGAGCAAAAATAATGTATTAATAATCGTAAAATAAATTGTGCTACTATTCTGATTCAGGATTTATTTAATAAATGATATGATCCTTATTATCTTTTTTTATCTAATTAAATAACAATTCAAACACGGAATTCCCTACATCTCAATCAGGATTTTCAGGAAAAATATATTCGCTTTATAAAAAAACGATTGACGATTTATGTATATTTTTCTCTCGGCATGTAAAAATACCTGATAGTATACCAATAAATTTTATATTAAAATCACTTTATCTTTATCATTAAAATTGCAATGAATAAAAATACTTATTTCTTAACATAGAAATGATACTATTTGGTTCAAAAATTGGCATATATTTTACAGGCACATACAATTAATGGCGAAATTTCCTTAGGTACATGGCCTTAAATTGATCAATAAAAAACCTGAAACAGCAATTACTCACCGGATCATTTACCAGTCATCAGAAATCGCTTCGTTCTATTGAAAAAATGCGCTAAATGTTTATCTTGCAAAAAATGAATAGGCGTTTTTTAGTTTTTTCGATCTGGGCATCATATAAATATATTGTTATGAAGAAGTTATCGACATTTATTTTTAGTTCAATACTATTTTTCCTGATACTGATTTTTGCCAATAGTTGCGATCAGAAAGATATTAAAGGGATTTATATCAATAACAGGGAGGTTAATCTTAAAGACTGGAACCGTGAAGATCATATAGAAGGTAAAGATTATGAGTTGTATACATATTCAGTCGGAAACGGCGATACAACTACTTTTATTGCCATCTGGAAGTTTCCTGTCGGGGATTCCAGTGTGATCAAGTATACCTATAAAAAACGTTTTGAAGACAAGGAGTATAAATATTACCTCGTCGGAGATAACGACACCTTGTCTTATTAC
>JBNKDZ010000132.1:0-3336 GCA_050288525.1 Cyclobacteriaceae bacterium | reverse complement strand
ACAACAGGGATGTCCCCCCCATACTCACCAGAGGCAACGGCAGACCTGTTATGGGTAGCAAGCCAACAGACACTCCGATGTTTACCATGGCCTGCAGCACCAGCGCCAGACTAAGTCCCGCAGACAGCAAGCCCCCATAGGCCCTTTCGCTTTTGGTCGAGGTACGCATGCCCCGATAGAGCAATCCGAGATACAGTATGATAATACCAAGCCCTCCGATCACCCCGTATTCCTCCACGATGATTGCATAAATAAAATCCGAATAGGAATGCGGAAGGAAATTCCTGCGCACGCTATTTCCGGGACCTTTACCCGTAACACCACCGGTTGCAATGGCGATGTAGGATTGTTTTGCCTGAAACGGTATCTCTTTTGGATTAAAGAAGTCTTTAATTCGTGATATTGCAGTTTCTTTTCGTTGCCCAATACTCAAAGCAATTGCACCTGCCAACGCTCCTACAAAAACCAACATCACCAGATATTTCATCGGAACGCGGCCGATATACAACAGAATCATGCACGTCACCATTAAAAGTGCTGCAGTTGACAAGTCAGTCATGGCAATAAGGCCACATATAACGCCACACCACATCAGCATGGGTATCAGAGATTCTTTAATATCGCTTATGTTTTGTTGCCTTCTCGCCAGCATACTTGCCAGTTGTGTGATCAGGGCCAGTTTTGCAAGGTCAGAAGGCTGAAATGTTTTATTGATAACCGGAATGGTGATCCACCGGGATGCTTCATTCAGGCTGGTACCGAATTGCCATGAAAAGATCAACAGGGGTACCGATATCCAGAGGGCAAAACGTGATATTCTGGAATAGTACCGATAGTCGACCTTATGAGCTGCCCACATGGCTGCTAAACTCAGGATCACGAGAAATCCGTGGCGGATAAGGTAATGCTCGGTGTTTCCACCCAGATTTTTATAGGCAAGCGTACCAGTGGCGCTGTAAACCACGAGGATGCTCATAATGGACAATGCAAAAACGATTGCCCAGATAACGGGGTCTCCTTTAAGATTTTTATCTACCCAGACTTTTATCATTTCGTTGTCGTTTGAGTTCCTACAATTTTGTCCTTTAGTGCAGCAACAGCTTCTTTAAATTTGTCGCCACGTTCTTCATAGTTTTTAAACAGATCAAAACTGGCGCATGCGGGAGACAGCAATACCACATCCCCATTTGATGCCAATCTGAAACACATTTCTACGGCACTAAACATACTGTCGGTCGTTGATATAGGCCCAAGAATGCTTTTAAAGTGCATTTCGAGTTTTTTGGTGTCCAGTCCGAGTGCTACAAGCCCTTTCACTTTTTCTTTTACCAGGTCATCGATCTGACTATAGTCATTTCCTTTGTCCGTTCCTCCGGCAATCAGGATAACAGGTTTTTTAAAGCTTTCCAGAGCGTACCAAACCGCATCCACGTTGGTTGCTTTTGAATCGTTATAAAATTCCACGCCGTTAATTTCATCGACATATTCCAGTCTGTGTGGCGCATTTCTGAAGGTTTTCAGCCCGCTCAATATTGCATCCCAGGAGAGGCCTGCTTTGCTTGCTGCCAGTACGGAAGCCATGATATTGAGCATGTTATGTTTTCCCTGAAGCGGTAAAATTTTTGTCTCAATCTGTTTGACTTCATCCCCCTGTGTGAACACAAGTACTTTTTCCGACAAGTATGCCGAGGCATTTTCATCTTTTTCCAGCGATATCGGTAACAGATTTGCTTTTGTTTTAAGATCCCCTGTTTTCCGTTGTACGACAGGATCCGAATAATTGAAGATCAGGGAATCCTCTTTACCCATATTGGTTGCGATCCGTACTTTGGAATCCGCGTATTTTTCAATGTCGTTATCGTACCTGTTGAGATGGTCGGGGGTGATGTTCAGCAGGATACCTACATCGAGCTTTGACTGAAACATGCCATCGAGCTGAAAGCTGCTGAGTTCAATCACATAAAATTCTTTATCTTCGGTTGCCACCTGCTTTGCCAGGCTTATGCCGACATTTCCTGTCAGGCCAACATTCAGTCCTGCCTGCTCCAGCAGATGATGGGTAAGCAATGTCGTGGTGGTTTTTCCATTCGTACCGGTAATGCCGATCGTTTTTGCCTTTGTAAATCTCAGGGCAAATTCTATTTCAGAAATTACCGGAATACCCATTTCCTGAAGCTTTTGCACAATATTGGCGCTCTCGGGTATTCCAGGACTTTTAACTACCAGACTGGCGTTGGTGATAAGCTCTGTTGTATGCCCTCCTTCTTCAAAAGGGATGTTATAAGTGTTAAGGATCTCTTTCTGCGATCTTTTGATCAGACCATTATCTGAAAGAAAGGTGTCATACCCTTTCACACCGGCCAACATTGCTGCTCCGGTGCCGCTTTCTCCTCCTCCCAATATGACAATTCTTTCTTTCATAAATGTGATCCTTTTATAATAATCTATCTAAGTTTTAATGCTGCCAATGATATAATCGCTAATAGTATTCCGATGGTCCAGAACCTGGTAACGATCTTCGATTCATGCAGGTTTTTCACCTGATAATGGTGATGTAGCGGAGCCATTTTAAATATGCGCCGGCCTTCACCGTATTTTTTCCGGGTGTATTTGAAATACGACACCTGCAGGATCACCGACACATTCTCTATCAGGAATATCCCGCAGAGTACCGGTATTAAGAGCTCTTTCCGTATTGTAAGAGCCAGTACGGCGATAATTGCTCCCAGTGAAAGGCTTCCTGTATCGCCCATAAAAACCTGGGCGGGATACGCGTTGTACCACAGGAATCCAACACATGCTCCCACAAACGCTGAACAGAAGATTACCAGTTCGCCTGATCCGGGTATGAACATGATGTTCAGATATTCGGAAAAGATCATGTTACCCGACAGGTACGCCAGTATAGCGAGTGTCAATCCTATAATCGCCGATGTACCTGCGGCCAGACCATCAATGCCATCAGTAATATTGGCGCCGTTCGACACTGCCATGATCACCATGATGGCAATACCGATGTAGATCACCAGTGTTGCCCAATCGCCCATACCGAACGATAACATGCTGTAATCCAGCTCATTGTTTGTAAAAAAGGGAATTGTTGTTTTTGTGGATTTGACATCTTCGTATTTAAGGTCACTCATTTCCGTCCCACTTTCGATCTGCTGTCCGGGTTCGAATTCCCGTACCACTACATCCGTGTTGTAAAACAGGGTGATCCCGACGATCAGGCCCAGTCCTACCTGGCCGAAAATTTTAAATTTCCCGCTCAGACCTTCTTTATTCTTTTTAAACACTTTTATATAGTCATCGATAAATCCAATTGCTCCCATCCAC
>JBNKDZ010000131.1:0-4984 GCA_050288525.1 Cyclobacteriaceae bacterium | reverse complement strand
GCTTGCCGGCGTTGCTTATTTGCGGACAGATTGTAATTCGCATTTAGATTTGCCGTGTGCGACAGTTGGGTGTAGTCAAGCGTATCCATATTGTCGTATGGCGTAAGTGCATTGATGTCCCTGAAGGCCGGGCGTATGTTGGTGAAGGTGGAGAAATTGGAATATGCCAGTCCAAGATTGAGCTTGCTGCCGCTGCTGTAGCCCAGATTAACAGAACTCACGGTCCGGGACATGCTGCTCATTTTGTTATCGTCCAGGTTGTCCCGTTGTTTTCCTATGTTTGCTGCCATGTTTACCTTACGGAATAACATGGTAGAAATGTTAAACGTGATGTTTTCAAGGTCGTTGTTAAAATAATAGCCTCCCAGCGTTCTGTACCCCGGATCAATGCGTTCATAGCCGATGCCGACACTTAAAATGCCTGCATTATAGGTGATCCTGGTGTTAAAGGCTTTATAAAATGCTGATGACTGACGGTATTTAAACAGGCCATAGAAATCATGTGCTTTGCGTCCGGGATCCATTTCGGGAGCTGCCTGATCGTGTGTAATTGCAGAGCCTGCCAATTCGGCTGTTACCATCACCTTATCGAACAAAGATTTACCACCACTGATACTGAATACCATATTATCTTCCGGTGCCAGCCCTTCTTCCTGCGAAGGTCGCATGATCGATGTTGAATCATCTTTGGCCTTAAACATGACCAGGTCGATGTAATCTTTTTCATTATGGTATCCCACCTTCATCCCGAAGCCCCTCCTTTTGTATGCAGGAGGATACATGCTCAACGAATCGGCCTTTATTGGTTTTTGCAGACGGCCATACATAACCGAATACCTGAACTTTCCCGGAGGGGTGAGTTCTGCGCCAAAACCGTTGAAGATATGTCCGGAGAGGGTATATTGGGAAAAATTCATGCTGTTATAGCCTGCATATAGCTTGATCCACTTATAGGTAGGCGTGATACCATACTGGTTAAATGGTTGCCGAAAGCTGACATTCTGGTTTGAGAACGAGAATGAAAACGGTACGGACCACCCGTAAAGATCGAAGGTCAGGTTCCCGGTAAGGAAATAGCTGTACGGATCCCGGCGGTTCTCGATGCCCCTGGCGGTATACATGATCTGGTTAAAAGAAAAACCGCCACTCACCGTTACAGGATCGGTTTCCTTATTGCCGATCTTCTCAAGATCCTGCGCCCGTAGTGTGCCTGACAGGCCTATCATCACCAACGGAATTATGAGAAAAAATACCCGGTGCTTCTTTTGTGAAAAATTCAATATCTTTTTTTTGATTCCCATCTCATTATCCTTAAAAAATCACAAACACCAATCCTTTAGTCCCGCTTTCGGATGTTATCCGCATGATATACAGGCCGCTGGAGTTTTGTGACATATCAATTTCTTTGGTATAAAAATCCTGTCCGCTGTCATGCCACTCATACACAGATTCTTTTGTTTGCATATGATAAACCTTTACCCACACTTCCGAAGGCTCATCCATATCGATCTCCAGGGTAAACCTGCCACTGCTAGGGTTGGGGTAGATACTACATTCGATGGCTTCACCCTGGTACCCGAGGCGGCCGTCTTCCGGATTGTCCGGCACAAATCCTTCAACCGTCACTTCCTTGGCCATGAAGCTCTTGCACCCGTACAGCTGCGAAGTGAGTGAAACGGCATAAGTTCCTTCACTCATGGCAAAAAGCTTTATGGTATTCCCTTCATCTGCAATCAGATCAAAACTTCCGGGGAAGGTCCAGCTGAGGCTGTCGGGATCGGGGATCGAAATATTTACCAGGACAAGCGTATCTCCGACCACAGCCGTTGAAGACATTACAAAATCAGCTTCCAGCAAAGAGGTGCTTGTTTCAAGATCAAACGTATCGCGCAGCACACAATTCTGCAGATTTACCGCTTCAATAAAATAGCTCCCTGCTTCTGTCAGCTTAACGGACGGTTCATTGCTGCTAAAACCGTTATCGGACTTCCAGTTAACACTCAGCCAGTCCGCACCCAGATCGAGGGCGATCGTTTGTCCTTCGCAGACAATGTCGAAGTCGGGCAGCTGTTCGATATAGTCGGGCGGTGCTGTCAGTATCAGGTCGTAGGTTGTCTCACACCCTTTGCCATCCTGAATATTCAGCTGATAAATCCCTCCTTTAAGACCGGTCATCTCCTGGCCGGTACGGTTATCAGGCCATGTAACAAGGTAAGGAGATGTCCCTCCTTCAAGGAATAAAACCGCCTCTCCGTCTGAAGAGTCATGGCACAGCGGATCTTTGACTGCATAATCACGTACTCCCAGGGTATCCGGCGATGGCATCACAATGGTAAATTCCGTTTCACAGCCAGCGTCATCGATTACAGTTATCATTTGCGCACCTCCACGAAGGCCTGTTACCAAACCACTCGTGAACGTATCTCCTGCTTCATTAACATACGAATACGGTGCCACGCCCTCCGAGGTAACGATCGTAACACTTCCGTCCCGGGTATTATGACATTCCGGAATATTTATTGCCGTAACAAGATTGTTTGTCCCCGGCAGTTCTTCAATATGTACAATGATTTCATTCGATTGGCAACCATTTGCATCCTCCGCGACAACATAATAGGTGTCGGGCAAAAGATTTTCAATCGTGCCGGTTGTGAAAGACTGTGATCTGTTCAGAATGTATGTATACGGAGCTTCCCCCTCCTCAGCATAAACATCAAACCTTCCGACCGGCAATCCGCAATAGGCATTTTCGATATTCTGATAATCGATCCTCAAAACCGGAGGATCTGATGTTCCTACCTCCAGGGTCAACGATTTTTTACATCCTTTAGCATCCTGACCTTCAACGGTATAGGCAATTCCTGCTTCGAGACCTGTAGCAGTTGGTCCGGAAGTGCTTGCCGGCGACAACCATTGATAGGTGTAATCCGGATCGCCTCCCGTCATCTGTACGGTGATACTGCCAATCCCATTGCCACAGGCATCCGGGATGGTTTCTGTAACGGTCAGTTCAGGTTCTTCTGATACATCATCTTCCAGCAGAATACCTGCAGTATTCGTACAGTTTTGGGCATCAACAGCCTCCACAAAATAATAACCTGCCGTGGCATCTGATATTTCCAGCGAAGTATTTTCCGGCATCAGATTATCATTCTGATACCAGCGTATAGTGCTGTATCCACTGGCGCCTGCCTGGATGCTTCCTGTTGGCAGGTCGCAGTATGGTTGTGTAAAACCTGTGATTTCAACCGTTGGGCCGTTACTGTTACCTATTGCAAAATAGACTGTATTCCGGCAGCCATTTATATCTGTGACAACAGCATGATAAATACCCGATGCCAATCCGCTTGCATGAGCCGGATTGGATGGGTCGATAACCGGATTGGATGGGTTTCCACTCCAGTCAAAGGTATAGGGTTCCTCTCCTCCTTCTGTAATTTGTATTTCTGCTTCGCCCTCGTCTGCATTGCAGGACGATTCCGACAAGATGGATACATCAAATGACAGTGTTTCAGAGGCATCGGTTATTTCGATGGTCCTTGAATAGTTACATCCCGAGACACGATCCGTGATTTCTGCTTTATAGATTCCTGCCAACAGATCAATTGCTTCCGGCGCGTTTTGCTGACTGGGATCGTTCCAGACGATATCAAAATCAGAGATATCCCTTCCTGCTACCGATATCAATGCTGCTCCGGTTGGCAGATTGCAATAGGAAGATCTGGAAACTACTATGTTGATATCCGGTGCAGGACTTTCTGATATGGAAAAATCGATGGTTGATGTACAGCCTCGTGCGTCTTCTACTTCCAGTGTATAGTCCGAAGCTTTTAATTTATGCAGATCGACAAACCCGTTCTGTTGGAAAGCGGTATCGATGTTTATACTGCCAAGATCAGTTCCCGACAGGTTTATTGAGTAATCCGGTGTACCTCCTTCAATGTTAAAAAGAGCCGATCCCCCCTGTTCGATACACGATTGGGACGTACTTGATGTAAGCGAGGTTATAAGTTCAGGGGGTTCTTGTACCGTTACCGGAATTTCTTTATCAGATGGACAACCATTGGCATCCGTAACTGTGAGAGTATACGTTCCGGGAGCAACTCCATACACCGCATTTACCCCCACACCATTCTGATAGGTGTTATCTCCAGTTAGTGTGTAGGTCAGAGGTAGCTTCCCGGATACCGGGTTACATAATACCGAACCATCATCCTTGCCAAAACAGGAAACATCCGATACTTCCATCAGTTCATAATTTACGGTATTTGTTGGCATGGAATCGTTGTATGCCACTGAATTACATCCGAAGGTTCTGTCATTCACAACAAGCGAAAAATCGCCCGAGGGCAGGTTGCTGAAGGATACAAGCATCAATCCGCCTGCAGTATGCGTAACTTCTTTTTCAAACTGTGCTCCTGAGGCAAACGCAAGTGTTGCCCACAGATCGCAATAGTCTCTTGAGCCATAATCTACTTCCAGATCCAGTTGTCCATCGTTTAATCCTTTGCACGACACGGATTTCTTTTCGGTAATTTTCAGGATAATGCTATCTGTGGGGAGAAGATTATAACTTCCCGTTGCAGAACATCCGTCTCCATCTGAAATCCGTGCATAATATGTTCCCGGACCCAGTTCCGACAATAAGGCTTCTTCTGAAAACAAAGCCGTCATCTCCGGATCGGTAAACCATTGCACTTCCACCGGTACCTCCTCCCCTGCTTGCATCGCAGAAACTTCCAATACACCATCAGTCATGCCCCGGCAACTGATTTCGTTTTGAAGAGAAAAAACCGGTATCAGTTCGGGCTGATCTTCCAGCACGATGGTCGTATCCACACCCGGGCAGGAATTGCTGTCGAATACCCGGAACAGGTACGATCCCGGCTGGTGACCGGTGAATGCTCCGTCTGGCACTGTCTGAAAGTTATCTGTTATTTTGTTGTAAAAATCAAAGGTATATCCATCCGTATCAACACCATCT
>JBNKDZ010000130.1:0-5420 GCA_050288525.1 Cyclobacteriaceae bacterium | reverse complement strand
CATAAATACAATGAATGAGGTTCAAAATACACCTGGAGCCAAAGTACAGTCATTGGCCGAAGCCGGTTTTGACGCCTGGATCAAGTTTTACAGGGGTAATGAGAATAGCATCAATTCCCAGATATCCTATTACAAAAAAGGTATGATCATTGGCGCCCTCCTTGATCTGGAAATCATTCACAGCACCAAAGGAAAGCAAAACCTGGATGACCTGATGGTCTGTCTTTACGATGCCTATTACAAAAAAGAAAATTCAGGGATCACCACTCCGGAAGTTCAACAGGCTCTTGAAAAAATCACAGGAAATGATTTTACTGACTTTTTCAATGATTATATTTATGGAACAAAAGATATTGACCTTGCCAAATTCTTTGATTATGCTGGTATTAATGTTGTAAATACCAATGACAGCACAAATTCTGCTTCACTTGGCATCCGCTATGGAACATCGGACGGTAAAATTATCGTCAGGAATGTTTTACGCGGAGGCTCTGCCTGGGAAGGAGGCATCAATGCAGGAGATGAACTGATTGCTATGGAAGGATACCGGATCACATCGGACAACCTTTCGGTACTGTTACAACAGAAAAAACTAGGTGATGTAGTGATGTTCCTGGTTAACCGGGAGGGTATAATCAGAAAACTGGCTGTGACATTATTAAAAGATACCAGGGTGAATTTTGAACCTCAGTATCAAAGATCCATAAATAAACAACAACAAACCGTAACGGACGTTTGGTTAGAAAGATAATCCAGCCGTTTTTTCTATATTTATTTCAGAACATACAGATAATGACACCCGAAGAAGCAAAGACTACTATTGATGAACTGATCTCAAAAATAGATCATTACAATTACCAGTATTACCAGAATAGTGTGTCGGAAATTTCAGACTTCGAGTTTGACCAGCTACTAAAGAAACTGGAAGCCCTGGAAGAAGAATTTCCGCAGTTCAAATTTCCATACTCCCCCACACAACGTGTCGGCGGGACCATCACAAAAGATTTTGAAACAGTAGCGCACCGGTATCCGATGCTATCCCTGGCAAATACCTATTCCGAAGCCGAATTGATTGAATTTGACAACCGGGTACGCAAAGGACTGGGTACAGACCAGCCCGAATATATTTGTGAGCTGAAATTTGATGGTGTAGCCATATCCCTCTGGTATGATAACGGCATACTGCAACGGGCAGTCACCCGGGGAGACGGTGTCCGGGGAGATGATGTAACCGCCAACATGCGAACAGTGAAGAGTGTGCCTCTGAAACTTAAAGATCCTTCGGCCTTTCCGGACAGTTTTGAAGTGCGGGGAGAAGTGTTTATGCCTGTTAAAATATTTCATAAGTTAAATGAGGAAAGAGAAAAAAAAGGTGAAGCACTTCTGGCTAATCCCCGAAATACCACTTCCGGAACACTTAAAATGCAGGATTCCTCCATTGTGGCGAGCAGAAAACTGGATTGTTATCTGTACTTCCTTCTTAGCGATACTCCGGTATCCACAACACATGAAGGCTCAATGAAACTTCTTGAAAATGGCGGATTCAACATTTCTCCAACATACAAAAAATGCAAATCCATTCAGGAGGTCTTTGAGTACATAAATGTTTGGGAGAACAAACGACACAGCCTGCCTCTTGACACGGATGGGATCGTAATAAAGGTGAATGATCTCGATCAGCAAAAACGACTTGGATTTACTTCAAAAAATCCCAGATGGGCCATTGCCTACAAATATAAAGCACTGAGTGTATCAACGATGTTGAAAGGTATTACCTATCAGGTTGGCCGTACAGGAGCCATTACTCCTGTTGCCGAGCTGTCACCCGTCCTGCTGGCAGGAACTACGGTAAAACGAGCATCCCTGCACAACGCCAACGAAATACAACGACTGGATGTCAGGATCGGGGATAATGTGTTTGTCGAAAAAGGTGGCGAGATCATTCCGAAAGTCACCGGCGTTGACCTGGAAAAGCGCAATCCTGAACTACAGCCTGTAATCTTTATTGAAACATGTCCGGAATGCGGCACTGCTCTCGTACGAAAAGAAGGCGAAGCAGCACATTATTGTCCGAATGAAGCCGGATGCCCCCCTCAGATCCAGGGACGCATAGAGCATTTCATCCAGCGAAAGGCAATGAATATCGAAAGCCTGGGGCCGGAGACCATTAAGGGTTTGCTGCAGAATAACATCATAAAAGACTTTTCGGATCTCTACCAGCTGAGTTTTGAAGACCTGAACGGACTGGAATTCAATATTTTTTCTGATAAAAAAGGAGAAAACAGCTCAAGGAGACTTATGGAAAAATCGGCAAGAAATATCCTTGCATCCATAGAAAACTCAAAATCTCAGCCGTTCGACCGTGTGTTGTTCGGATTGGGAATACGATATGTCGGATCGACTGTTGCGGAAATCCTGGCAGAACATTTTGAAGATATTCAGTCGCTCATGCAGGCAGACGAAGAAACACTTGTGGCCGTGAATGAGATAGGTGACCGAATTGCCCGAAGTGTAGTAGAATATTTCAAAAAAGAAGAAAATGTCCAACGCATCGAACGGCTTATGGAGGCCGGCCTGAATTTCAAAATTGAGAAATCGGAAGAAACTGTAACTGCCGATACCCTGGGAGGAAAAACATTTGTGATCTCAGGTGTTTTTCAAGATTACAGCAGGGATGAATTGAAAGATCTGATCAAAGCGAACGGCGGAAAACTGGTGAGCTCAATTTCAGGATCTCTGGATTATTTGCTGGCAGGCGAGAAAATGGGCCCTGCAAAACTTGAAAAAGCAACAAAACTCAATATCAGGATTATATCTGAAAGTGATTTTCTGGCGATGATTGATATAAAATAATGTCTCCGTTCAAACCTGAACAAAGTTAAACATAGCATCGGGTGTGGAATTTTCTTCATCTATGAAATAAAATTCGCATTCCTGTAAGCATATGTTGCTGGATTGAATTTTAGGCATCAAAATCAGAAGAAATATCGTTTAAAAATATTCTTGATGGAAAAACATTCGTAATTTTGTGTGTTTTTCATACTTACAGAAAAATATTGATTGATTAGATCATGTAAAACGGCAAAAAAACCTGTTTGTTCTGTCTTCAGGAACCGGGATTTATTTGCATAAGATGATAGAATGGGATCTGGAATGCTTAAGAAAGTTAAACTCAACATCAGGGAAATATCCAAAAGTGAGCGACTTTTTAGATATGATTGTATGAAATGAGTGAATTTTTAAAAAAATATACGTTGCCTTTTGTAATAAAAAAGAATTTACAAAAGGAAGGTCCCAGGGGGTCGGTAAATTCTTATAAAGAAGCACAAGATATATTGTTATTCTTTACTTCGGAAGGGAATCAGAAATTTGCTTTCGCGAAAAACCTTCAGAACAAGATCATCAAGGACAATAAAAATGTTCTCTGCCTGTATCTGTTGCTGAGAGAAGATGACAAACCGGATGTTCACATGGATCAGGGGATGGTAAAGATAGAGAAGAAGGATGTCAGTTTGTTTGGAGAGATCCTTAAACCTGATGTCGTCAAACTATTGAATCATAAATTTGATTATCTGATCCATATTGACATGGAACCGACCATGTATTCAGATCTGATCGTCTCAAAGAGCAAAGCCAAATGTAAAGTCAGCAGGCATTTTGAAGATCATGATAATATGTATGATCTGATGATCAAGATCAAGGAAGGGAATAAAATAAATTACCTTCTTGATCAGATATATCATTATACAAGCGCACTATAACACAAAAAATATATATGCATACCAATTTTAAAGGAACAGGCGTTGCGTTGATAACGCCATTTAATGAAGATCTCACGATCGATTATACAAGTTTCAATAAATTACTCAATTCATGTGCTGACAACGGTGTTGACTATTTCCTTGTAAACGGCACTACCGGTGAGTCAGCTACTACCAATAAAGAAGAAAAACATGCCCTGTTAAATTTCATAAAGGAAAACAACCCAAAAAAGCTTCCCATCATGTATGGAACGGGAGGATATGACACGCAGGACATCATTCAACATATAAAAAACATGGACTGGACAGGCGTGGATGCCCTTTTAAGCGTCAGCCCTTACTATAACCGCCCAAGCCAGAAAGGGATAGTTGCTCATTATCAGGCCATTGCAGATGTATGCCCGGTGCCTGTGATCCTCTATAACGTTCCTAAAAGAACCGGGTCACACATGACCGCTGCCACAACACTGGAACTTTCCAAACATCCCAATATCATCGGGATAAAAGAAGCTTCCGGCGATATGGGTCACATGATCGACCTCGTTTCGGAAAAACCGGATGATTTTCTCCTTATTTCCGGTGACGATATGTGTACAGTACCCATGATCTCTATCGGGGCTGTCGGCGTTATTTCAGTATTGGCGAATGCTCTGCCAAAAGATATGTCTGATATGGTGAATGCCGCCCTTGAAGGTGACTTTCAAAAAGCCAGCAGTATTCTGTTTAAATTAAACAAAATCAATCCGTACATGTACTGCGAATCGAGCCCTGTTGGCATAAAAGAGCTTTTGTCTGTGATGGGCGTTTGTGAAAACCATGTGCGGTTGCCTCTGGTCGAAGGATCAAAAGAATTAAAAGAAACTATTAAAGAAACCCTGAATCAGATCTATCAGGGAGTTTGATAAAAAAAATATAAAATGAAAGGAGACTGTCCGGAATGGCAGTCTTTTTTTATTTTCTTAACCATATATTTCCAAGAAAAAAGATCGTTGAGCTCATAGTCCAAAGCCAGTAGCCAATCCTATAGCCTATTATCTGTCCATAGTGACCCGCTTCATCAACCATAATTTTATCAAAGAAAAGAAATGCAAAACATAGAGCTGTGGATAATCCACTTAGAATTATAGAAAGATTGTTTTTCCGTTTAAAAAAAATCCATGAAATAATCAATAAAGGATTTGCAAACCAGCATATATATGCCCCACCTACAAATAGTCCCAACCATCCTATAATTAAAGCATAAAAACCTGAACCCCAGGTACTGCAATCAGCTTGCGTGCAATATGATTTTTGAGTCAACGAAATTAAATAAAGTCCAATGCTAATATATCTAAGAATATTCTTTTCTTTATTATTCATTATTTAAAGTTTTTGACAGGAAAGACCAAAACAGGCTATACTTTATCCTAGATTATTCGTTTTCAAACCGATCATATTTCTGAGTATTAGGTACGTGGCTCCTCTTTTTCACAAATCCTTCAAAATCTTTTTTAATTCATTATTTTCATTTTCCAGTTCTTCGATCATCTCCTCATTTTTAATCAGATATAATGTTAACTCTTCTATTTTCCTGAGTAACAATTCATTTAACTCCCCCAATTTAATTCCTTGCTCTGTTTCTTTTGCGGGAGGGATTCCCGGTAGATGCTTATTTTCTTT
>JBNKDZ010000129.1:0-4232 GCA_050288525.1 Cyclobacteriaceae bacterium | reverse complement strand
AAACGGCTTGATTTTTCGGGCTCTTTTTGGCAACATAAATCAGTTCTGTTTTGGCTCAACAGGTATTAATTAACTACTTTTACGATCTATTTAAAATGAAATACACAATTATTTTTTATGATTTTTGTATTTGATCTTGATTTTACGATATGGGATTGTGGCGGCACCTGGTGTGATCATACAAATCCTCCATACAGACATGCTAACGGACATATTCTCGACCGAACAGGAAGGAAGATCCGATTGTACAGGGAAGTGCCTGAAATATTGGAAATGTTGAATGAAAAAGGATTTACTATAGCAGCAGCTTCCAGAACACATGCACCGGATATTGCCGATACGCTGATGAAGATGTTTGATATTAAAAAATACTTTCAGATGATGGAGATCTATCCGGGAAGCAAGCTTGCACATTTCCGATCCATACAAAAACATTCAGGAATGCCCTATGACAAAATGTTCTTTTTTGATGATGAATACCGCAATATTGAGGATGTCGGATCCCTGGGTGTTTCGTGTGTTTGGGTAAAGGATGGTCTGAATAAAGCGTTATTCGACGACATCCATTCCCTGCGCTAAACGGCAAACTATTATTCGCTCATTTTTTCAAGAATAAACAGATTTCGGGTTCCGTCTTCATTTACCTCAGGATTGGCAAAGCAATGATAACGTGCTTTGGTCATTGCGGTGTTATTCAGCACAAATTCCAGTTCAATCTCCTTATTGACATTACCTCCGACATTTAATGCATCGATATATTTACTCAGGGTAGGATCAATAAATATATCCGTATATGTCAGGTCATCGTATTTTATACGTCCCAGTTTGTTGAGAAGCCCGGCAGAAGCGTAGTTGATCTTACCAAACTGATCGAGAACGATAAATGTTACACTATTGTGTTTGAAGTAGTATTCGATCCAGTTTTTCTGCTTCAGCACCTCCAGTTCGGCTAATTTACTCTTTGTAATATCTCTGGAAATACCAAATGTGCCTATCACCAACCCTTCTTCATCGCGAAGTGGATTTTTAGTTGTTGAAACCCAGTGCAACCTGCCGTTATCGAAGGTCTCTTTTTCCACTTTATCAATAATAGGTATGCCGGTTGATATAATTCTTTGTTCGTCTTCAAATGCATCCTGGGCATGCGTACCTTCCCCTTCGAAATAATCAAAATCTGATTTGCCAACCACATCCTCACTGGATTCTTCACCGAATTTCAGTGCCAGGGATTTGCTTAACCGTATAAACTTACTTTCCTTATCTTTAAAATAGATTGCATCCGGAGTATTATTCAGCAGGGCATTCAACAGGTATTGTTCTTTCTTTAGTTTTTCCTGAAGTGTTTCCATCTCCATATTTCTACGCTCCATTTGTTCGTGCGTAGCTGCCAGTTCCTCCATATTCTGCCGTAGTTCTTCTTCCTGAGCTTTCATCTCCTCTGCTTTTTCCTGCGATTCAGCCAGCAAAGTTTTGGTGCGCAGGTTTATTTTACCGATACGAATGGAAGCAGCAATACTGGTTGCAATATTTTCAACAAACTCAACCTGATACTCAGGAATAGGGTTATAGGACGCTATTTCTATTATTCCCTCAACAGTTTCGTCCTCTTTCATGGGTACGATCAGAAGACACGAAGGCTTTGATTCACCAAGACCGGTCGTGATCTCAAAGTGATCTTCACGTACTTCTGTCAGATATCTTGTTTTCCCTTCCAGAAATACCTGTCCGACAAGCCCTTCTCCTGGCTCAATACGTTTATTGATGAATTTTTTGCGTTTAAATGCGTATGAAGACAACAATTCCAGGTATATATCGACTTCGTTATCCTGATTCATGGTAAAAATAGCCCCCTGATTTGCTCCGATATACTCAACCAGATTGCTTATCAGGCTATCGCCAAGATCACGGATGCTGTCAGTCTGGACCCGTAATATTTCGCCAAATTTTGCCTGACCTTCATTTATCCAGTTTCGGACTTTATCCTCTTTTGTAACCTCCAGAAGGCGGTCACGCATTTCAATAAGCGAGTTACCAAGAGCATCTTTTTTGCCTTTTGATTTAAATTCTAGGTCAAACTCACCGTCACCAATTTTACGGGCAAACAAATTTGCTTCGTTGAGATAGGAGATCAGTTTATTGTTTGCTTTGGAGATTCTGGAGAATTCTTTTTTCAATTCCACCTTGTTGTCCGGCAGTTCTCCTTTGGCAACACTATCAAGAATAATACTCGATTCTTTTATTGAAGATGAGATGTATGTATTGATGCGTCTGGCAATTAAAAGGAATATTCCGATAAGGATAACACTAAAGATGAAATAGGGCAAAAATTGTTTCTTATTTGCCATTACCTCCATCTCTCCCAGTGTATTAAGCTGGATTACCGTTACGACATTTGCAAGCAGATTATCAATATCCAGCAGGTGCAACTCAGCCATTCGGATCAGCTGGTCACTATCTTTTAGTTTGCTCAGTTCTTCATTTGTCAGAGAAACCGCTTTTGACGCCTGATTAATAGCGCTATCCAGACTATCCGGCACATATTGCCCGGATTTTTCCCCCTCCTGTAAAATATTAAGCACATCCTGAAGTTGACCGTCTTTGTTTAAAGATTCAGACATTACTTTGTCGTACTCATTTATCAGGGTTTTTATTTCGGTAAGATCATCGCCAAGCTTTTTATCCGAAATCATTTCACTGGCAGTATTATACAATTTACTAAAATCCTGCCGGGCGACATTCAGTGTATAGAAAGATTGAAAACGATACAATTCCTTTCCGGAAAATTTATACAATAAGTTCCCGTTGAGGGATTTGTGAAGGTCTTCACTTATCTTTTTATGAAGACTTATAACTTCATCGCGCTGTTGTACTATTTTACGTATTTCCTGAATGGATTCCTGTCGTTTTCCACTGATTACTAAATAAAACAGTGAAGAAATTACAAAAAATGATATTACACCGAAAGTAAAGATCCCTTTCAATGAATTCATGTTCGTAAGTTTTATCAAATGCTGTATCCAGGAATTATCTTTATTATCCATATTTGACGAAGAAAGCTTAATTAATTCAGTTTTCTGTTCTCTATTACAAAATACTGAATTTAGAACATAATACTTAAAATAAATATATTTTATTACTAAAACATGTCTGATGAAATAAAATTAGAAGAAATGACAAATGTTTAATAAATATCAACAAAACAAAGCCTGCTTGTGACAATCACAATGATTGTTTTGAAAGAATAAAAATATACTGGATCCCGTATTCATCTTCCTTTGAATTGGCAAAGCTCCGGTACTTGATTTTTGTCATTTCCGAATCATTTAAAACATACTGGATTTCCACTTCTTTAACTTCACCTTTATCCAGTCCTATTTTCTTAGTCATAGCATCCAGTCCGGGAGAGATGAATAAGTTCGTATAGTTCAGATCTTTATAATCATCCTTGCCAATTTTACTCAATATGCTTGATGATGCATAATATATCCTGCCGTTTGCATCCAGAACAATAAGGTCAACATTGGTTTTCTTAAAACACCTCTCAATCCAGCGCTGACGTTTATTAAATGAATTTTCCATTGACTTGAACCTGGTAATATCACTGGATATCCCAAATGTTCCGACGATATTATCATTTTCATCCCTAAGCGGCATTTTAGAGGTAGATACCCACTCCACACTTCCATCTCTAAGGACTTCCTTTTCTACTTTATTGATAATCGGAATACTGGTAGCTATAATTCGTTGTTCATCTTCAAAAGCATCTTTTGCATGCTCTTCGTCATGAAAATCAAAGTCTGTTTTACCAATAATTGATTCGACATCACCAAGATCATATTTGCGGATCATAGACGTACTCAATCGCAGAAAACGGCTGTTAAGGTCTTTGAAGTAGATAGCATCGGGTGTGTAATTCAGCAGGTTATGTAGCAAATATTGCTCCTTTTGAAGTTTGTCCTGCAAATCCTGCATCTCCGAGCTATGGCGTTCCAACTGTTCATGTGTTGCGGCGAGTTCTTCCATATTATGAACCAACTCATCCTCCTGGGCTTTCATGGCTTCGGCTTTTTCCTGAGATTCAAGGAGCAGTATCTTCGTTTGATGGTTTACTCTTCCAATACGTAATGCAGAGGCTATGCTTGCTGCAATATCTTCAACAAACTGGATCTTATAATCCTCTATTTCTTTAAATGAGGCTATTTCGATTATACCTTCAACACTATCTATTTCTT
>JBNKDZ010000128.1:0-4378 GCA_050288525.1 Cyclobacteriaceae bacterium | reverse complement strand
CTGAGGCAAGGGATACCCTCCAATGCCCGAATTAACGGGACACTGGTCTCCATCCGTAGAATTCTGCCTTCCGGGATCCCGGAGTATTACAAATCACTGAACCTTGAGGCCTCACGAAACGTGGGAGCATTCAATTTACGTCCCCTGGGAAGTCTGATGCTGAACCTTACCGGTAAAAATATAATGATAGGTATCTGGGACAGCGGATCCACCAATGTCGAACATCAGGAATTCGGAGACAGAATAGAAATAAAAGACAACATCCCGTACGACGATCACGGAACCCACGTGGCCGGCACTATTCTGGCTGCCGGTATAAATCCTGCCGCTAAAGGAATGGCCTATGAAGCTTCAGCGTTTGCCTATGAATTTAATAACGATGATGCCGAGATTGCTGCAGAAGCTGCAGACGGACTGATCATTTCAAACCATTCTTACGGATTGCGTACCGGTTGGGAAGTGGTTTCCGGAGGCAGTGGCTGGCAATGGTTCGGAGATCCTTCAGTGAGTCCCCTGGAAGATTATCGGTTCGGCTTCTACAACGACGACAGCAAAACCTGGGACGACATCGCTTTTAATGCCCCGTATTATCTGATCATAAAATCAGCCGGCAACGACCGTACAGATGTCGGTGATGGTTCTCACGCTCCTGACGGACCGTATGACTGTATCGATCCGAAAGGTGTCGCAAAAAACATTCTGACTGTTGGTGCCGTTGAGCATCTTGGCAGCGATTACACAGATCCTGCAGATGTGGTTATGAGTGCATTCAGCAGTTGGGGGCCCACAGATGACGGACGAATAAAACCTGAAATTACAGCCATTGGAGTGGATGTCTTCTCCACACTGGCAGGCGGAATTGATGACTACGGGTATAATTCCGGAACGTCCATGTCTGCTCCGAATGCTACCGGCAGTCTTGCACTTCTTCAGGAATATTATCATAAACTTACAGGAGGAGAATACATGCGTTCTTCTTCACTCAAAGGACTTATCATCCATACTGCACGCGAAGCAGGAACCGCTGACGGCCCGGATTATGAATATGGCTGGGGATTGCTGGCCGTTGACCTGGCCGCAAACCAGATCACCCGAAATGACGGGATCAATTTCATTTTTGAGGACCGCACACTGGATGAAAATGATTCTATCACCTATACCATCACATCCGATGGTACCGGACCGCTGACAGCCACCATATGCTGGACAGACCCTTCAGGCACTCCTCCTCCCATAAGTCTCAATCCTCAAAATCTGATGCTGGTAAATGATCTTGATATAAAAGTTTATTCATCCGGTAATGATTCAACCTATCTTCCCTGGGTGCTCGACCCTGCCAATCCGGAAGATGCTGCTGTTACAGGAGATAACATTCGGGATAATGCCGAAAAAATTGAAATTAAAAATCCGGTAGCGGGCGATTATGTTGTCACCATAAAACATAAAGGAGTCCTCAGAAATGACAAACAGGTTGTATCCGTGATCATAAGCAACAATTCCCTGAATTTTGCTCCGCAAAAGTTATTCTGGATCGGGAAAACCGGTGGAAACTGGAATAATTCCGCAAACTGGTCTTCAAGCAGCGGAGGAGCACCGGGATCTGTATTACCCGGCCCTCTGACACCCGTTGTTTTCGATAACAACTCATTTTCACAAACCAATGTCACCGTTACCTTTAGTGGGATTGCCGATTGCTATAGTGTAAATTATTATGCGACTGACACCTGTAAATTCCAATTGAACGGAAACACGTTAAATATTGACGGATCTGTATATATAAAAAATCCGGCAACGACCTTTACTTCAGGGACTGTCCGGTTTAACGGAACAATTTCAAAAAACAACAATATAGAATCCGGAATATCATGTTTTAAGGATATTTCGCTGATGTTTATTTCCCAAAACGGTTCCTGGAATATCTTTCAGGATTTGGAGACACAGGCCATTACCATCGACCATAGCTCTATCATAGCACGGGATAAGACCATATCAACAGGTTCATTTTCTGCCACAAATGATGCCGGCAATGCGATCGATTTTAACGGATCCACCATTAAAGACATAAATATATTCAATCTGACTGCCGGATCTACTGCTGATATGGACCGTTCATCCATCGTTTTCTCAAATGAAAATGGCATTACCAACAAGACCTTGTCAGGAGGTGGAAAAACATTTAACAATGTTGTAATTAATAATGCCAATTTAACCATCAATGACGATAATATCTTCAATGGAATAGATGTGAACGGCCAGCTAACCGTTTCAGGAAATAACACTATTGACTCGCTGAATTTAAGTATCAATAGTGAACTGGTCCTACATGAAGGAACCTCTCAGACATTAAATCAGCATTTTAAGGCGATAGGAGAAAATCTCAACCTGATCCCGATACGTTCTGACGGAGGTGCCAATGCGTCTCTGTTTGCTGACAATGAAAACATACGTTTTTGTTTTGACTTCATCGATGTAACCAACATTTCCGTTTCAGGCGCCACCGGGTTCCTTAGCGGAAGCAACAGCACAATTAACAGCAACAGTACCGGCTGGATAGAACTTTCTTGTTCTGAGGCCCTATTCCCCTCTTTTGACATCGAATATCCCTGTGCTATGGGACTGACCAAATTTACGGATACCAGCACCGGTCTCCCTACATCATGGAGCTGGGATTTTGGAGACCTTCAATACCCTGAGACAAACAATTCAACACAGCAAAACCCCTATCATCAGTTTAAATTTCCCGGGACGTATGATATAATCTATAACGTGGAAAACGATCTGTTTGATCTAACCATTACCCGTTCGATACAAATAGAAGAATATGAGACAGGATTGAGTGTGCCCTCCATTACCATTGATGGGACAAAACTCACCTCTTCAGTTATTGCTCCCAATTATCAGTGGTACTATGACAATACCCCGATTGTAAATGCTACCAACAGAGTTTATTCTATTGAGGAGCCCGGGAATTACAGAGTTGAGATCTCAGATGAAAACTGTCTTTTTGTTTCTGAAAATGTAATTGTCACGGATATTGATATTAAAAGTGATCAAAACAACAATTATCTCATGGCATACCCGGTACCGGTTGATCTTGAGTTAAATCTTGACTTTGGAAATTATTACACCGGAGATATACTGATCTCCATATATAATCTTTTTGGAGAAAAAGTTCTGGAAAGAACCACAAATAAACCGGCGTTTGATTTTGCCATATCGTTGGATGTCGCAGCTTTAAATCCGGGGATTTATAATATTCTGATACAATCGGGAAAAGACATTCTTACCAAAAAAGTCCTGATAGAATAATAGTATTAAAAAGCTCCGGTTCAACAACGATTAAATGGTTTTTTTTTATTTATTTGAACTGAATTGGTACAACCCACCATGTTTTTTCAGGAATTCCTTCTACAATTCTTGGATTAAACAATTTTTTATTATCAAAATATTTATTGAACAACGGTTCCTTTCTGAGTATAATTGAGCCTTTGTAGTTAATGCCCGAAATATTACAGGCGCCATTTTCATCTATTTCAATTCTGTAATAAATACGATTTGAACCGTATTTTTTTTGTAAATATTTCGATTCCTTTTTTGTCAGACATGATAAAAAATACGCATTAGGTCCTTCCTTATAAATAAATTCTACCTTTTTATTGCCTAAACCAATCTCATCCAGTGAATCGGCCTCAACCATAGATTTGGAAAGCACATCAAATCCGAATTTTTTATTTATCAGGATCTTCAAATAATAGTTATAGCAATTCTCAATATAGAATTCAGGATATTTTGCATGTATGTTATAGTATTTTTCTAAAACCTTCTTTTGAGTATTGCTATATGATCCTGGTTTTTCAAGCTGCAATACATAATTGTCCGATTCAAAATCGATTATTGCCCTGTTCATTTCAGATATGCAATACGTATTTGAAGAATCAGGTTTAAAAGGATCAAAAATCTTTATATAATCAATGTGCTTTTTTTGGCAATACCCATTTAGCGTATTAATCGAAAAGAATAGAAAAAAAATAGTTACAATCCTCATAATCCCTGCTTTTATGATAGAATGTAAATATAATAATTGCTGGTAATAAGTCTGAAGAATTGCTTTTTTAAGCAAATAATTGCAAGCCAGTGCTCAAAATAGTTGCATGATATAATTTCAAAATCGCAAAAAAGGAAGAAAAAGAAAAGCCGGCCCGTTTTTGAAATAAAGAATTTCTTTTATTTTTTGATTCCGAATCACAGGCTTCTTTTCAATTCCTTCACTTCTATTCTACTATTTACAAATTAACATCTGTTGAATCTACAGGAACATCAACAGAATCTACATGAACAGGTTCAATGTTTGTTGAATCCGGCCCGGGTATTACCGATG
>JBNKDZ010000127.1:0-12837 GCA_050288525.1 Cyclobacteriaceae bacterium | reverse complement strand
GAACCACGACGATCCCCGTTTACAACATGCTTAATTGCAGCTTCCGGAATAGTATTATCAGGGGTGAAATTAACTTTGAATTTATACCCATTCTGAGTTTGTAGCGGATCAGCAGCTGTTGTAATCGTATAGTCAGGAGGATTAATATCGCCATTAAGGCCATCGTGTTCACTATAACCGTAATAACTGTCAGTTGTTGCTTCATCAGGACTTTCCGATACATATATGTCTACAAAAAAGACCACTGAAGGTTGTCCATTACCCCAAAGGGGATAATATTCATTTTCATCATCATTACCATTTATCTCAATCCAACACCGATAGGTACCATACGGATAATTATCTAATGAAAGCGAATACGTAGGTGAATTATATTCAGTAGGAGTTGCTCCTGAAACAGCATCAATACCATCAAGAGGAGGGGTAGGCCTGGGGGGCGGATAAATATTACCATCTTGAACGACATTCCTTCGATAAGCCCAAATTGGCATTACACATTTCCAATCCTTTCCTGTTGGTTTTGGCCATCCAGCACCTTCATGTCCGACAAATTCGGATAGATAAACTGTTTCCAAATACTCTCCACTGGCATTTTCAATCCAGATGGCACATGGGTGAGAACCGAAAGCCAGGAGATTAAAATCTAACGTTCCATTACTCGTATTTTGGGCCTGTGTTATATTACTTAGGCCAAAAAGTACACATAAAAACAAAAATAGTTTTATGCGTACCACATTAAAATTTGTTTTAGGGTTTTCCATGAAAATATAGTTATTAGTTTATTTAATAATAATAATTAATGAAATATAGTTTGTCTTTCTTTAGTTTCAGGTATAATGATAGCTCTTTAACAAGAGAATGGTTAATAACACCATTTATAACCTGCACATCGATTTTTTGTAAAGTGTAGTGCAAAAAGAATGTTAGCAAACTGCTTAAAAGGAAAACTTATTAAGTTGGGATAAAAAGATAGGATAAGTTTCATTTATTAAAATTTAGATAATAGAAATGCGATGATAGAACTATTCCAAAAAGAAATATTTGTTCGTCTAGCAACTTATGGCGCAAAAATAAAAAGAAAGAAAGAAAGAAAGCAGTTATTACTCAATCATTTAATATGCAAATTTTGGACAAGTTAAGTACCTGATATTCTGACTCATAAATCATTAGTTTTTTATTTTGGACAACTGATCTGAAGTATGAACCGAAATAAGTCTACGAAACTTTGATAGAATTTTATATCGAATTCTTTAATTAAATGACAAAAGAACCTGAGTTATAAACAGGTCAAAAAATAAATCCAGAAGACATTCCAAAAGCTTTAGGTTTGAATCCGTAATCTGATGATATGATACCAGTTAATTGTAGAAAAACCGCAGAAATTATATCTTGTGTAGATAAATACTTTTAAAGCATGAAAAAAAGGGCTTTCTCTTCCATTCCGTTTTCAAACCTGTTTTCAACAAAAAAGGCCGGAGAAGCTCCCGGAACACTGATTTATACGGGTTCACAACCTGTTACGGATACCAAATGTACTCTAATCAGATATAATGATCAGGGTGTAGAACGATATGATTCAAAATCAATTGACGAACTGCTCCCAACGGTTCAACCGGGAATGATCAACTGGCTCACCATCGAAGGATTGCATGATATTGAAACTATACAGAAGGTGGGGTCACACTTTAAGATCGACCCGCTTGTTTTAGAAGACATTCTGAATGTAAAACAATTGCCAAAATCAGAGACCATCGACGACCATCTGTTTGTTGCCATGCGGTTATTGCATTACGATAAAGAAAAGGAGCGCATTATAAACAAACAGATGAGCCTTGTTGTGGGAGATGACCTCGTGATCCTGATGCTTGAGTCTAAAAGTCATGTTTTTAATCCAATCATCGAACGCATTAAGAACAACCTTGGAAAGGTACGAAAACAAAAAGCCGATTACCTGTTTTACCGTTTGATAGATACGGCTGTTGATCATTATATTGAGATCACCAATATGATTGAGATCAGTCTGGATACCTTTCAGGATGAACTATTACTGAATCCGAAAAAATCACAGCTGGAAGTGATCCTGAATTACAAAAAGGAGTTGTCGCATCTGAACAAGGCTGTACTCCCCTTTGATGAGGTGTTTCATCAATTACAGGACACAAATCCAAGGCAGATCAACAAACTCACGCAACTCATGCTAAACGATGTGAACGATCACCTCCGGAACACCCTAACGAGTCTTAAATCGTTGCGGGAGATGGTTTCGGTATGCATTGACATTCACATGACCAATATCAGCAACAAGATGAATGAAGTCATGAAAACCCTGACGATCATTGCTACCATATTTATTCCTCTTACATTTATCGCCGGGATCTACGGCATGAACTTCGAAAACATCCCTGAATTGAAATGGAAATACGGATATTTTGGTGTGCTTTCGATTATGTTCCTCCTCATCATCATCATGTTATTCATAATGAAGCGCAGAAAATGGTTCTGATAGCTTTTTAGTACTTGATCTCAACATATCCGGCAATTGGCTTGCTCCCATCACCCATGTCCAGAAAATAATAATAGGTACCATTGGGAACGTTACAGGAATGCCTGCTTGACTGTCCGTTCCAGACTTTCTCGTTATTGTCATATCCCTGAATCTGATAAACAAGTTTTCCATACCTGTCATACAACTTCACCTCGTTGTTGGGATAATTTTCAATGTCTTTGATGACCCAATAATCGTTTATATAATCATTATTGGGTGTAAATCCGTTATATGGCAATGGTTTTACATGTGGATCAATCGTCAACACAGACAATTCATCCGAATTATTGCCTAAATCAATGTCTGTTTCCTGCGTGGTAAGTGTAACTCCAAAATTGGTTGTGCCTGATTTACCTGCTAATAGGGTAATTTCAAGTATTTCAGTTGTTTTCACCTCCATATGATCAATTATCCACTCCCCTGTCAGGCTGTTGTAGGTTCCTGCCGTGGCGTTAAAATCGGTGATCAGAAAATCTTCTCCAACCGGACTATTCACCGTAATATCTGTAACCCCCAATGATCCGTTGTTGGTCACTTCAATAAAATACACAATTGAATTCCCTACTTCCACCTTTTGTTCATCAACCGAATTTGAAACCGCAACATCAATGAATACCGCTGTTATCTCTATGAAAATCAGCTCGATCTGATTATTTGATTGTCCTCCGGATTCATCCGTGGTGGCTACTTCAAACAAAAATGTACCTGCTGTCAGAGATGTGACATCCGTAACATATATTTCACCATTCCCTTCATTTATTGACACTCCCGAAGGTAATACACCGGCAACAACAACGGCATTAACAATTTCACCATCCGGATCGGAAACTGTACCAAGTATCTCATCATTTTCATAATACCGGATATACTTCGCTTCTTCAACCAGATATTCAGCTTCATGATCACAGCCCAGGGCGATGGGACCGGTCAGAATATTGGACACACACCCGTTATGGCTGACCTGAAAATCGGTATATCGCCCTGCTCCCAGCCCGTCAAGGTGAATTACACCATATGGATCCGACAATTCTTCTATACTGGTCTTGCTTCCGTCAACAGCGTATGACACGTCAAAAAGCGTTTCTTCCGATAAGCCTCTTAGTTGTATCAGTCCGTCTGGCATCTCGCATTTTTGAGGCGGGATCATATTTCCCAAAGAGATCTCATTCTTTTCGACCATTACTTCCAGTTCTGCCGGAGTTCCTGAAATGCATCCAAACTGATCGGTAATGCTCAGATTGATATATTGTCGCCCTTTTTCTTTCCAAACAACGGAGATTACGGCACTGTCATTCTCAGAACCTACAATTTCACCTCCTGTAATTTCCCAGCGATAATTTGTCATACCTTCTGCCGAATAGGTGATACCAACCAAAGTGTCAAAACATACCTGTACGGCACCCGTTATCTGTACGTCCTGAGAAGTATAGCACGGAATGATAAATACCTCAGAAGGGTCACTTTCACACCCGTCTTCATGTGTTGATGTGACATATATGCTCGCTCCCGGATAGAGTACCTGGTATTTTTCATTCAATTCATGAATTGTCCATGCTCCTGAATCTTTATCAGCATCAGTATTTGCATTTTCTGTTTTTACATTGTCAACATAGAGCTGTACCAGGTTCCCGGGAGAGGCAAAACCCTTCAATGAATCAGCCCCTGCTTTCAGGATATCCGTAATAAGAGATAATTTATCATCAACTGTTTTCGGGTAAACATATACCTCTTCCGAATAATCACTCATCACTTTTTCCAAAGCCAACGCCCTGGCAGACAGATAGTTGCCCGGAGCAACTTCAATTCCTGTAAGTGTCCATTTACCATATTGATCGACTTCTGTTTCACCTATCAATTCGGGCAATACAACCACTTTCATCAAATTGCTTTTTGTATAGACATATATTTTGGTCCCGGCCGCTTCTGTGGATGTGCCGGAAATACTTTCAATAGCTGAGCCTGTACAAAAATCCCCAGTGATCACCGGCTTATCTGTTATGCCCATTACCACTTTAGGCAAGGATACTGCAGGACATTTTAGCGGGTTGTGTATCTGTACGGTTATTTCTTCACCCATAGTGAGTTCCGGAATATTCGTTATGGACCAGGCATTCTTTGTTGTTAACACAAGATTGTCGGTATACATACCGTCAACAAACAACCTTACTTCAACCGGAAGTGCAGGAACTTCTGTCAGAGCACCGTCTATCCGGGTCATGGTATCGAGAACAGGATCAGTGGTAATAACAGGCGCATCGGATGCATCGAGCCCGAGGCATAAAATATCTGATGGCAGTGATTCACATTGTCCGGTTGTTTTGGCTGTAGCGTAATAGGTGCCTTTATCAAGACATCCTCCTCCACAATTCAGGGACCATGCACCGGAAATACTATTTGTTTTCCCCCAAACACTCCATTTAAAAAGTGTCTGATTATATTTAAAAATATTTATTTGGCTGCCATCTGGAGCATCAAGCAAACCTTCTATCCCCATTTTTCCGGGAATAATACTCAGATCTGCAGGGGCATTGGTACAATTCTCACCGACTTTGATGGTATTACAAACATCTGAAGAAGTTGATTTTATATCTGAAATAGCTACGGTTGCACTCACAGTATCACCGTCAGACAACGGATCTTTCAGGTATATCTCCCAGGATCCATCTGTAAGAATTGTGGTTTGTGCCTTGTCACCATTAATAAGCAAATCAATAATAGCTCCGTCTGACTCCCCGGAGGTTCCGGATACGTAGATATCCCCCTGATACAACAACGAACTACTTATTTGCGGACATTCAGCCCTTGGAAGGATCTTTTGACCTGATTCAAGATCAGCACCGGAAACAGGAGGGAAAATATGTATTAGTTCTTCCCATGAATGATCAATACTTATAAAATCATTGTTGTCAATACCTGCAATATCACTTATCGCCGTATTGCCGATTGAAGGTGAGGTGTTAACAACCGTTTGAGCAGCCATTCGTACAGATCTGTTTCGGTCTA
This sequence comes from Cyclobacteriaceae bacterium, assembly GCA_050288525.1. Taxonomy (GTDB): domain Bacteria; phylum Bacteroidota; class Bacteroidia; order Cytophagales; family Cyclobacteriaceae; genus JBNKDZ01. The sequence goes on along the minus strand of JBNKDZ010000127.1, from coordinate 7,289 downwards.
TGCCAGGAAACCATGTCTCAATATCTTTCCAGGGTATATAAAAATCATAGAAAAAATCGCTGTTATCGCAATTATCAGTTAACGCAACAGATTTTTGTGCAAAATCGGCATATGGCCGGTCAAGCAGGTGATTGCCCTGTTCTGCAGGCTCCAGTGTTCCGTCAACATCGTATAAAGCAACTCCAAAATTGGTAATAAGTACGATCTCCACTTCAAATCCCGGATTTCCCGTAATTGCATTCGGATCAGCTTCCGGTCCGGATATACCAAACCTCAGATCTGTGTCGATCAGAACGCTGTAGGCAATGGAATTATCAGATATCCCGCCAAGCCTGAATCGAAAATACAGGTTTTCAGTATCAGAAAAAACATACACTGACTCATTATTTTCAGACTTTACGATATCAGAATAGCTGCATTTTGCTCCCGTAAACAGATCGTTGGAAGGTTCGCCCAATCCAACATATGGAAATGCGACAAATGGTATTTCACTTTCCATATCGTCGTTTTCTGTGAATCCTGCTACTGTTTTTGAAGTAAAACCATCCTGATTAGGATCTAAAATTACGGCCCCCTTACCGGCGTCTTTATAGATAATTCCTGTTGTTTGACCGAATCCTATAAATGGTATGGACAATAAAGCTGTAAATATAAAATAGGAAACTCCTGATTTTACCTTATCCATGGAATTGCAATATAAGAATAGTACTGTTACAAATTAAATAATTGCTATATCTGGATACCTATGGTTATACCTATTGTAACCTTATCCATCGAACAGGAGAATGTAATAAATTGGATTATATAAGATAATTTATGCTTTTATATTCGCACAATCCCTGCCCTTCTCTTTATCAGCATATTATTTGGTTGAAAATCAAAACATTTATGCATCTTCTAACAAATACAATGAAGACATTTTAAAGATCAATTCAGATCCACAATACCTTCCTTGTCACCGATCGCTACCGTAAATGTATTATCACATGTTTGGTTGCCATAATCGATGTGTACCTGGTCTGTTTCTGTGATGTTTATTGTTTTCTTACCGCTTATCGGCAAATATGTATAACTACTGAAGCAATCACTGGTATACAGCAATGACTCCGTAATGTTGGTTGAATATGAAATTCCATTTCTTGTGATTCCGGATGCAGTCCCGTCAACTTCAAGCTGAAAACTGCCATTCGCTGCATTATAGGTCCAGGTTTGCGTCCTGTCGGATATTCTGGTAGCAAAGGAAGCATCCGGCCAGATCACCTTACCTCCCGTGATTTTTACTTCGAAGACAACAGCTAAGGCATCAGGACTGACATTTTTAACGTTCATTGTACCTTCAATTTTTATCCCGTCAATGTAGAAATCCTGTAGCGTTGTGGTCGAGGTGGCATTAACTGTCAACCGGGTTCCGGTATATGTGAAAATTATTTTTCCTTTCCGGATTCTGCCATCCGGGCCTGTACAACCACTCCCAAAATCTATTGTTACCGTACTTGCAGATGTATTAATATCAACGGTGGCGCAGGCGAGTTCAGGATGTTCTGCTATACGTCCACCTGAATTTTCAGCGGCATTCCATGCTGCATTTGAAATATTCCCCAGTATGCCATATACATTTTCAACGGTTTCCTCTGACTGATATGCCTTTTGTTCATCTGTATCGAATACAGGAGTTTTCCCTTCTTTCCCACAGGAAAAGAATAAAAGTCCAAAAAATATGGCTACTAGCCCAATACGTAAAAAAATACATCTATTACCAGTTCTATTATTCATCCCAAACATTTTTGTTATGTTCGGATTTATCCAGCAAATCCCTATAAATGTAACTATCAATACAGGTTTAAAAAGGATCGTTTTCTAATGATGTAAGGCTTTCGGTATCATTCTACATTTTTTTGAATTTTCGGGATATTAAATTTCACATAATAAAGAAGAAACTATTACTTTTCCTTTTTATCAATTCTGTTAATGGTATTGATGATCATCGCCTTTATTTCGTCAACCGTCTCACCTACAATCATATAGATCTTATTATCGGGATGCTTTTTATTGTGCAGTTCAAACAGTGTAAGTCCTTCTTTATCGTCAACATTCGAAATAAAAATACCATTTGCTTTATTCAACTCAACAGTTTGAATAAAGGTTTCAAAGAATGATCTTGGCATTGATTCATTATTTTCCATATACCTTGCCTTTACAAAAACTTCTTCATTTGTTTCGGTTGTAAATTTCAGGTCCGCGCTGGAATGTTTACTAAGCATGGCTTTATATTTGATTTTCATGCTATTCAAAACCCCCTTCAGGATTCCTTCAAACCAAATATTAACATGTATTTTGTCTTCAAGACTGCTGAGTCCCCGTTCAAGTAACTTGTCGATATAAGTCTTTTTCTCAACTTTATATTGATAATAAATGCTGTAAACACCAATCATACTCAGTAATATTCCGGCAATCCCAATCAGATTGATCTTTATACCCAACCCTTTAATCCAGTAAGACCCCTGCAACGAAAACAATCCGCTATCATCAGATGGCCCTTCCTTTCCGGTAATATCTGACCATCTGGCTCTCAGGGTATCAATCTCCGTAATCATTCGTTGTCGTGTTTTTGAAGGGATGTACCTGTTGCTATAAAAATTTTCCTGAGCTTGAATCAGCAGCTCATCAATATCGTAGGGATATGAAATATTTTCTTTTATCTCCTTGCCTTTAATTAATGTTTTAATGGTATTTACATCGACACGCTGTCTGTTGTATATCAATTCCTGGAGACTCAAAATGAGTTCCTCATTAATTTTTTCTGCCTGAGCATTTCGTTGATCTTTTAGATATTTTGGTATTAAAACCAGAGAACCATATAAGGTGACGACAATTCCAAAAATGGCAAACAGAATGGAAAAATGGTTGATTAAGGCCCTGAAAAATCCGTTTTTCATTGTAGAAGTTATTTATGCGCAGTAAAAATAATAAAATTGTTGGATCGTTATTAAGATTCGTTATTTAAGTTTTTTATATAATTTAATGAATAACGCTTATTTTTGTTTTGTATTGATAATAAAGGCTTTAAAATGAAATATTTTCTTTTTTTTGTATTAATTCCGGTCATCACCCTGGTCTCATGCGATGACAAGTCAAATGAAATTACCGGGCTTGATTTTACAATTTCCGGATTGGATGAAACAACGTTAAGCGCAGGTTCTCAAAAGGACATAGACATCCTCGTTTATTCTCCGGGTAAAGAGGAAGGAGAAGTAAATCTTTCTATCAGGGACATCCCTGAAAATGTTGAAATGACGCTTAGCCAGGAAACCGGCAAAACAGATTTCAGTGTTAACCTTACCATAATAGCCGGAACTGCCGCTGTTCCGGGCGATTACCTGGTAAAATTTGTGGGCACAGACAGCCATAATTTCACAAGAACTGTAGTTTTTCATCTGATTATTACATCCTGACAACCATGGATCACGGGCAATTAATACGAATCAGTAAATTCCTGAGCCTTATTCTCAGGCATAAACCGTATCTGATAGATCTGGAACTGGATAAAAACGGATGGGCAGGAACGGAAGAATTGATTCGCCTGATCAATGAAAAAAAGTTCCGGATAACCTTTGACCAATTAAAGTATGTTGTTGATCATGATGAAAAAAGCAGATATTCGTTTTCTGAAGACTTTTTAAAGATGCGGGCAAATCAGGGACATTCCATTGAGATTGATAATTTTTTCAGGGAAACGTCCCCTCCCGATCAGCTCTTTCATGGAACTGCAGAGAAAAACATATCCTCCATACGGCAGAAAGGCATATTAAAAGGCCGCAGACATCACGTCCATTTGTCACCTGACAAAGAAACAGCGGTAAATGTTGGTAAAAGATATGGCAAGCCGGTCGTATTAACCATACAAGCAGGAAAGATGTCTGATGATGGTTTTAAATTCTATCTTTCCGAGAACAATGTCTGGCTGACGGATTTTGTCGGCGCTGATTATATTTTATTTCCAGGCATTTAAGTGGAAAGTGGGAAAGTGGAAAGTGTGAAAGTGGAAAGTTAAAAGTGTGAAAGTGGAAAGTGTGAAAGTGGACGAAAATTGTCTGAACAGTATTTTTAAGATTTCAGGATTTTAATTTAGCACCAGAACGAATGCATTTTGCAATCCAATCGATTCGTAGCACGAAGTGGTGTTTGATGAGTACACCATTGTCTTCATCCTAAGAAAAAAAATGCGAGAAAAACAAAAAAAAGACACTCACAAATCAAATTCATGAGTGTCTGTAGTATGTTTTGCCTAAGATTACAATTCGCCTCTTTCAGCGGCTTTCTGCATTTTTTTGTTTGCATAGATTGCCACTTCCACCCTTCTGTTCTTGCTTCTTCCTGATTCGGTGTTGTTATCAGCAACCGGTTGGGTCTCTCCGTATCCGACATTTGTTAATCTGCTTCTTGTGACCCCTTTCATAGTCAGGTAATCACTTACCGATGCTGCTCTTTTCTGAGACAACGTATAATTATAGTCGTCAGAACCTGTAGAGTCCGTGTGACCTTCGATCAGGATATCCGTATCTTCGTATTTATTCAGGGTAGCGGCCAGATCACTCAGATTTTGCTTCATGGAAGAAGACAGGTTATATGAGTTCACATCAAACAGAAGTCCCTGATTAAATGTGATAAGAATACCTTCACCTACACGTTCTACCGTGGCATTTTCGAGGTCCCTTCTCAGTTCGGCAGCTTGTCTGTCCATTTTCCGGCCAATAAGAGCTCCGGCAGTTCCTCCTACCGTTGCACCGATTATGGCTCCGGCAGCAGTATTTCCGGCAGCTTTACCGATAAGGCCTCCGACAACGGCTCCTCCACCGGCACCTATCAGGACTCCCTTGGTAGTGTTATTTGCATTACAACTGAAAATCATATTAACGGCTAATATGATCATTAGTGCGGATAATGACCGCGATAAAAAAGTTTTAGTGTTTGCCCTCATTTCTTTTGTAAATTATCTGTTATTCGAATTTCTTTTCAAATTTAATACTGCTTCCTGAATCAACAGGCACATTGTTATGAAATTTAGTACATCCTGAACAATTTCCGGAAGAAAACAATTCCGAAAGGATGTAAACTTTTACAATCATTTCAACCGTTCAATTAGTAAATGCATTGCTTTCGCAGATATTGTGCAATATACCCTAAAAATAATCTTATGAGTCTAGTCATCATACCTGAAGACCATGTATGAATGTGGTTTAATTTTCACGTCAAACACCTGTTTATTTTCTCCTGAGGTCCTTCCTCTTATAACAACAGGTTTTCGCTCATTGCCTTTTAGCTTCTCACCTGTAATCCCATTTTGTATTTCCCCGATGCCCGGATCCATAACCAGCTTTACCGATACTTCTTCATCGCGGAAAGATTCTACAATGAAGGTGTTATTGTCATACACGAAAAGTGAAACACTGGCAGGCCCTTCAACCCGAACCGGAATATTGTCACACATCACCTTTTTTATAGTATTAAGCACCTCTTCCGGCCAGGCATACATATCAACAAAATTGTCGGGGATTGTTAAGATGTAGAGCAAGCCTTTTCCATACGAAGCTGAGTGTAGAATAGGCCATCCATTCGTTCCGTTAAAAGCGGATATCTCCTCCCATGAGTCGTTGGTAAGGTACTTTATCTGTGGGATGATCATTGGTTTTCCTGATTGAACTATATTTCCGTATCCAATCCTGAAATCCTGTACAAAAGCCTTTTTGTCCGTATACCTTATCTCAGCAATATCGTTTAATCCTCTTTCCTGCAATTTCTGAAGTAAACCGGATGTGATGGTAATATTTTTACCTTCCATCAGATGTTTTTTGATCTTTTCAACAATTTGCGGGTCGTATGCCGCTGTAGCTGTTAAAAACACCATATCTTCTTCTACCGGAAATTCAGGCACTATATCCATGGGAACCCCCAGCATACCGATATAATTCTGCAGAAAATCCTCACCTACAGCATGATACGGCCGGTAGGATTTTATACCATAAGGATTCCCCAGCATTCCAATAACCGGATCAATCTTTTCCAGGGTATAACCGGCAGCCCTGGCAAGTGTTGATGGCTGAATTTCTTTGCCTTTTTTTGTTTTTACAGGAGCTATCATTTCCGAATAATCAAAGCTTGTACCCGTACCCTGCCAGGCAGGTTTTTCAGAATCCTCCGGCAGGGGCCAGATCATTTGTCTGAAATCAAAAAGGGTTATCTCCGGAGCCTTTGAGAATAATGTCAGCCATAATTGCTCTCCGTACCGGTCGAGATAGTACGATGCAAACGTATCGACCCAGCCACCACCGTTGCCTCCAGGCTTCAGATGGTCAAAATACCGGTAAATAAGATATCCGTGATATTGTTGCAGATGCTGGCTTAGCGAAGGATCTCGTGTTTCAGTACCTGTATAGATACCATCAAACATTTTTGGTTGCGCTTCCAGGTTACAACCGAGCCCCTGAAAATGTTCATACCAGTTGGGGTACTTGATAACCACTTTAACGTTTGGATTCACCTTTTTCGCCGGTTCAATAACCAGATCCTGTGCTGCGTGTTTCATAAGTTCCAGTCTGTATTCCGTCCAGCTTTTATCTCCTTTTGCATTCACACATGCCGGGCATTTACAACTGGTAAAGAAAAAGTCATCAAGAATAATCTCGTCAAAAAACTTCGCCGTATACTCCGATATTTCCTTCACTTTCGCCCGCATCTCCGGTCGGGTATAGCAGAACGTTTCAAATCGATTGCTCTCATCCACGGTGAACGTGATCCCTCCTGCCGTCTCAATTCCGCGGTCTCTGAAAAATTTAATTGCTCTTTTCAGGGTATCTTCCTGGACAATTATAAGATCACGGTGCGTTTCAAGATATATTTTATCAACTTTTAATTGAGGCTCGATGGTTTCCCAGGCAGATTTTAACCATTCGGGATCTCCCATTTGTTGCACTTCATATACTCTTGTATACACGGCGGTACGAAAATTCTTCATAGCATTTTGCGAAAAAGCAATAACAGGGTTTATTATAAAAATTATTACGACTAAAATAAGGTTTCTCAGTGATGATGCATCGGATGTTAATTTCAGAGTTCTCATGGGTTTATAATTATTTTAAAACATATCAGTCTGAACATTTACATATCTGTTCAATCCATAATTTGGATAAGTTAAAAATTCTCACAGTATTATTGACAAAAAAGTATTTCATAATTTATACTATAATCCTATTGAGGTCGTATCAATTATATTTTTTTAAATTAAAAATAGT
>JBNKDZ010000126.1:0-3553 GCA_050288525.1 Cyclobacteriaceae bacterium | reverse complement strand
TTATGACAAACGGCACTCTGAAAAAAGTAGGCAATAATTTTCTTTTTGATATAGGAAAATATATTGAGTCTCAGGTAAATCTGAAGCAGGAGGAAAAAGATAAACGTGAATTTGATATTTATATGCCGTATGCACGATCGTATGTCTATGATATTGAATTTCAGATCCCGGATGGATATTCCCTTGAAGGATCAGACAAACTCAGTTTTAACGTTTCGAATAAAACAGGGAAATTTGAGTCCACAGCTTCAGTAGAAGGAAATGTTTTGAAAATTCGTACCACAAAAGTCTACAACTCAAACTTTGAGAAAAAAGAGGACTGGCCGTTAATGGTTGAATTCCTGGATGCTGCATTCAAATTCTCAAATACACAAGTGTTATTGAAAAAGATGTAGTTGGGGGATTTGAATATTGAAGAAAAAAGAAACATCTTCCCTGCTTAATGCACTTTAGTCGGGAAGTTTAAAGAGGCATAATTTGGGATAACTATTTTAAACCAACAGGTTTTTTTATATCTTTCATAACAGATAAGGCTTTTATCTTCCACATATTCAGGAATAACAGGCTTTTTGTGCGTTATAATGGGATTTTGATAATTTGTTCCTGAAAGTAGATCCTGTGAAAAATTTTTCCGGTCATTACCATGTATTATTGAACACATAACATTTAAAATTGACTGACATGAAAAAAGCATTGATCGTTTATCACAGTAAACATGGCAAAACAAAAAAATTCGCTGAAGAAATAGGGGTATTTTTAGATGAGATTGGGATAAAAAATGATGTCATATCAACAGGTGACGTTGAAGAAAATCTGGTTAAAGAAGCGGATACACTATTACTCGGATGCTGGACAAGCGGGTTGTTTTTGTTTGCTCAACATCCTGAAGGAGCCTGGAAGGAATTTGCAAAAAATCTTCCTGACCTAAAAGGTAAAAAGGTTGGCTTGTTCACAACCTACAAGCTTGCTACAGGATCTATGTTCCGGTCTATGGAAAAAAGCCTCCAGGGAAAGGTGGATAAGATCTCCTTGACCATAAAATCAAAAAAAGAGGAGCTTTCCGTTGAAAACAAAGAACTGCTGAAAGACTTTATTTCCTGAAATACGATAACATTTTATTCTGATGAGAAACCTTGTGCATGAGGTTTTGGCATCTCTTGAGCTTTTAAGAGATGAAAAACGGGTTGAACTGGCTAAAACATATTATCCAACTTCCATGAGGGTAATAGGCGTGATCGGACCGGATATAAAGCTTGTTGTTAAAGAATTGCGTAACAAAACAAAATCAGCTTCTGCCCGTGAACGAATTGAGTTGGCTGTAAACCTGGCAGTATCAGGGGTTATGGAATGTCAGCAGGTAGCTTTTGAATATTTAGGGAGAGATAAAAAACTGAAGGCAGAACTGACTGTCGCCGATGTAGAAAAAATGGGAAAAACCATGGATAACTGGGTATCGGTCGATATGTATAGCGGATATATTGTCGGGTATTGCTGGAGGATCGGAACCATTTCTACGGAGAAGGTGCTTTCATATCTCGAATCACCTGATCACTGGATCCGTAGAATCGCGGTAGTATCCACAGTGTCATTAAACCAGAAATCGCTTGGAGGGGCAGGGGATGTCGAACGAACTATTGACGTATGCCGGAGGGTGGTTGATGATCATCATGACAAGATCGTAAAGGCATTGTCCTGGGCACTTCGGGTATTGTCTAAAGTTGAAAAGGAACCTGTCATACGCTTTATGGAGCAATATCACGACCGGCTACACGGAAGGGTACGGAGAGAAGTGTGGAATAAATTGAATACAGGGAAAAAAAAACTGATTCTCTGTAAAGCAGGTATATCATAAGATGAGATTTAATGAAAACATCTCAGTTAAAATGAGCCGGTCACGATGATTTTTTAGTATTATTGTATATTATTCCTTTTTTAAAGACGAAACCTATATGAATTTTTGTTATACGTATATAGTTCAGATCGGAATACTAAATCCAGCATTTTTTTATGAATAAGATATACTATGTGATAAGTGCCATTACCCTGTTGATGATCATATACGGATATTTGCCTATCGGATCATCCATGGAATGGAATGATGATATCGGTGATAACTTCATTCTTGGGCATTACAAACATACGGCATCCGCAGATTTTAAAGTTGAGGATGAAACGTTAAAGTCTGAATTGATGAATAATGACACGGTTATTAACGAGGTTATGCTTGTAGGAAATACGCCGGACAAAATATTTGATCTTGAAGAGGGGGGATATGAAATAAAAATGTCTGACTACATTCTGGAAGGGAAGATCGTCGGAACAGAAGAATACAGGGGAAAGGTTTATTTTTTATTTAATGTTGAACATTCCTATCTGGCCAATTATGTGCCCAGGTTTTCCGGATTCAGTGACGTGATCTTTGGGTTATTCGGCATATCTCTGTTGGCATTTCCGGTATTTGTTATTGTGATCCTCATATCTCTGATAAAAAAACCGGCTCTTGCTTTGCCCGACGAATAGCAAAAAGGTAAATAATGGAAAACATTGTTATCACAGCAGCCCAGACATGTCCAACGGATGGAGATTTTCATTCTAATTTGTCCGATCACCTGAGATTTGTTGACCTCGCTGCTGAATATGATACAGAAATAATTGTTTTTCCTGAAATGTCCCTGACGGGCTATATGAGGGAAGGATCTGAACAACATGCATTTTCCATCAATGATCCCAGACTTGTGCCTCTTGTAAATAAAGCTCATAAATATCAGATGACCATCGTCACAGGAGCACCTGTATTGGTTGATGAATGCTTGTATATCGGAGCCCATGTTATCTGTCCGGATAACACTATTCATGTCTATACGAAACATTTTTTGCATGCAGGTGAAGAAAAGGCTTTTGTGCCCGGAAAATTTAATCCTCTGATACACCATAAGGGAGAGATTGCATCTGTCGCCGTTTGTGCTGATATCTGCAATCCTGAACATGCACAAATGGCTCATGATAATCAATCTTCCATATATCTGGCAAGTGTTTTTATAACACCGGGAGGAATTGATCCTGATTCGGCATTGATTGCAGAAAATGCCCGAAAGTTCAAAATGTTTTCCATCATGTCAAATTTTGCAGGCCCCTCATATCATACGGATTCAGCCGGCCAAAGCGCCGCCTGGGATGCTGAAGGAATCCTGATTGCCCGCCTGGGACAGGAAGAAGGCCTGCTGGTAACAAGAAGGAAGGAAGGTAAATGGGAAGGGCTGGTAGTCGTCTGAAATAAATATTTTTAAATGGTCGATTTATGAATCAAATCAATAAACACCTAAGTATCAAAATGATGCTGGTGAGCATTTTCTTTCAAAATGCGTGTCTAAAATGAAAAGACAGACTTATTCAGGCAATTGTATTGCCGGTTCAGTGCAAACAAATTTTGAAGGACCGGAAAGTACATGCTGGCTGGCCTTCCGGCTCGTAAATTGGAAGCTTTTTATATTTATTGTCTGTTTTGTTTTTTCCCAATCCTATCGTTGGGTGGCGCGAAGTGGTGGTTCGTGCG
>JBNKDZ010000125.1:0-10260 GCA_050288525.1 Cyclobacteriaceae bacterium | reverse complement strand
TTAATAAATAAAGGATTGGACATCAATAATGAAGATTGGCTTCTTTGGAATTTAAGAGGAAATGTACAGTCTTTCTTGAAAAAATATGATGAATCACTAGAAGCCCTGGAAAAATCTTTAACGCTGAAAAAAAGAGCTCTTGGGGGGAAACACGATGATCTTGATATAAGGGGCATCTACTGCTCCATTGCCTGTTGCCTGAATATGGCTGAACGTTATGAAGAAGCATTGCCTTATTGCGAAAAAGCAAATGAAATAATACCGAATTATGGAGACCTACGCCCTGATGAATATATGGGATATGCATATTTAAATTTAAAGAGATATGATAAAGCTCTTGAAATTTTTAATGCGTTGCTGAGATCTGCAAATAAAAAGAGCTTCATTGCGTATGCCTTGTATAATAAGGCTTTTGCACTATCAGGATTAGGCAGGTTTGATCAGGCAAGTGGTTTTATGGCAGCCGCTTTTTCTCTTTCTCCCTACGATCTTCCAAAAAAACTTAAAAATGATCCGGACTCAAAACCGCTATTGCAAAGCAAAAATTTTAAACATTTAATGGGTTATGAATATGCATTGCTCGATGAAGTCCGGGAATGGTATGAGCCTGATTAAAAGACTAGTATTTTTAAAATTTATCATGATCTTCATGTCTGAAACAATCCCCTGATTCTATCGGCCCCTTTATGAACCCTGAAGCACAGGAATGGCTCGTTCGTTTTGATGATTAGAAACCGAAATTAATTAACTAATACTATAAAAAAGAAAACACTATGACACTTAATTTGCAAACAGTAAATGATGATGACCTCACAAGGATCACTCAAAACCCAAAACTCATAAATGAAGTTAGCAGTTTATCTTATAGTACTGATTTTTACACATCAATATCCTATTTTATTACTCAGGATGCCTATGGATTGGATCTGTTGTATGGAACAAAAGAGATCGAGTCAGATGCCTTTGAAAACGGATCATTTAGTATATTGAAACATGATGAGATCCAACAATTAGTCTCGATACTCAATTCGATCAATATGGATGAAATTTTACAACAAATAGAAGAAGCCGATTTTGAAGAGCTCATTGATGAAGAGGAGTTATATGATTTAGAACTTTTAGGAGATAATGAAGAGGCTAAAGAAACATTACAAACGGAAATAGAGCGACTGCAGTCGTTTTATAAAGATGTAATAGCAGCAAAAATGCATATTATATCATATGAAAGTTGATATTTGTTTTTAAATCATTGATTATCTGAATTTTACAATTATCACCTATCGGTTTTCAATATTAAAATACCAAAAATAATCTTGTCTGAATTTCTTAATTTATATTTAATATGTATAAATTGGTATTCCCAGCCTTAAGGATACTAAATCCATGTTGTGAAAAACTACTATCGTAAATGTAAAGATCCGTTCTTCATAATACTTTTTGATCCTTAATGCTCAAGACAAAAATTTAACCTCAAAAAGATGAACAGACCTTTACCCGGGAATCCTATCATACATTATTTTCTTAAAATACGGCCTTACAAAACAATCCCTTACCTTACCGTTCAAAACAAACATCAGAGGCTTAATCATTTTTTAGTATCCTATTTCTCTTGTATTAATTAATATTGTAACAGACATAAACACAAAAATTATGAGAATACTAAAAGCAACACTTTTAAACATATTTCTGGCATTGTTAACGGTGAGTCAACTTTTGGCTCAAAACCCGTTGATCAGAGATCAGTTCTCTGCTGACCCGACAGCAAGGGTGTTCGGAGACAAAGTATATATCTTCCCTTCACACGACATTCTGGCTACCGAAGAATTCGGACGTAAAGGATGGTTTTGTATGGCCGACTATCATGTCTTCTCATCAGAAGACCTGATCAACTGGACTGATCATGGTGTCATCGTAAGTCAGGAAAAGGTGGAATGGGTAAATCCTACATCTTATAGCATGTGGGCTCCTGACTGCATTAGCAAAAACGGAAAATACTATTTCTATTTCCCTACTGCAGCCAAAGACACCACCTATGGAAGAGGATTCTCTATCGGAGTAGCTGTAGCTGAAAAGCCTGAAGGCCCTTATAAACCCGAAATAACCCCCATCAAAAATGTTAAGGGAATTGACCCGAATGTCTTTATTGACAAAGACGGACAAGCATATCTGTACTGGTCCTTGCGTAACTTCATGGGTGCCAAACTAAAAGATAACATGCTCGAACTGGATTCTGAGCCGGTTATTCTTGGTGAATTCCCTACAAAAGGCCTCAAAGAAGGCCCATTCCTGTTCGAACGTAACGGCATCTATTATATGACCTATCCGCATGTCGAAAACAATACTGAACGGCTGGAATACGCCATAGGAGATAATCCGATGGGACCCTTTACCTATGCGGGGGTCATCATGGACGAATTGCCATCGGGATGCTGGACCAACCACCAATCGATCATCGAATTTAAAGACCAATGGTTCCTGTTTTATCACAACAACGATCTGTCTCCTGACTTTGATAAAAACCGTTCTGTACGGGCAGACAGCCTGTTCTTTAACGAAGACGGAACGATAAAAAAAGTCACCCCTACGCATCGCGGGATAGGACTGACAAAAGCAACAAAACAAATACATCCTGACCGGTATAGCAAAATAAGTACGCTGGGCACTGCCATTGCTTTCATGAATACTGCGAGCAGATATAATGGCTGGAAAACAATTCTCATCGGAAAAGATGCATGGATCCAGTATGATGGAGTGGACTTTAGCGATGTTACGGCAAAATCTGTGATGGTCAAAGCACAATCCTTAACAGGAGGAACATTGGTAATCAAGTCAGGAGCAAAAGATGGTGAGGTGATTGCCGAAGTTGCTGTTCCGAAGGGAACCTGGGAAATACAAAAAGCCTCTTTATTACCATTAGAAAAAGAAATATCCGGCATCTACCTGGAACTAAAAGAAGATGCTGCTATCGAAGTAGACTGGCTACAATTTGAATAACCATGAAACGGACAAATCCGGTTATCATGAAAAAAATATTTTACACCCAGATTATTTAAAAATTAAAACGAAAAATTATGAAAAAACTTTCACTAACATCAGTGTTGTTGGGTCTGACAGTTTCATTCTGTCTGGCGCAGTCCGACCAAAAGGTCGTGGAAGACTTCAAGCCTTCCTCTGTCAATCAACCCGGAAAAGAATACCCGATGGTCAATTCCGAAGGGCGGGTGCGCGTACAGATTGAAGCTAAGGAAGCAAAAAAAGTACAACTTGACATCGGAGCCGTAAAATACGACCTCGTAAAAGACGAAAATGGTGTCTGGACAGGCGAATGTGCTCCTCAGGACGAAGGATTCCACTACTATCAGCTAAATATCGACGGCGCCTCTGTGCCGGATCCGGGAAGTCTGTATTACTATGGAGCCAGCCGATGGGGAAGCGGCATCGAGATCCCTGCCAAAGATCAGGCTTTTTATGAAATGAAAAATGTACCTCATGGTCAGGTTCGGGAACATACCTATTTCTCCGAAACTGAAAACAGCATGCGTCGTTGTTTTGTCTACACCCCCCCTTCGTATGATGCAGATGTTTCAAAACGGTATCCGGTGCTCTATCTGCAACATGGTGGTGGCGAAAATGAAACAGGATGGTCGAGTCAGGGTCATGCTAACCTGATCATGGATAATCTTATCGCTGAAGGGAAAGCCAAACCATTTATCATCGTAATGGATAACGGCAACTGGAGAATGCCGGAAGGCGCCAGACCAAAACCAGGCGAACGTCCTGCAGGTCCATGGCCTCCAAAAGGATGGGCAGACGGTTTCATGAATACATTAATAAATGAAATCATACCCATGATCGACAAAAACTTCCGTACCATTGCTGATCAGGAACACAGAGCTATGGCAGGACTTTCCATGGGTGGCATGCAGACACGTGTGATCACACTCGCCAATCCCGATAAATTTGCTTATGTAGGCATGTTCAGCGGTGGAAGCATCAGCATGGAAGACTTAAAAGAAAATCCGGATTTTAAGGAAAAAATTAAAACATTGTTCATTAGCTATGGCAGCAGAGAACTTGAAGGCTCACGAAGATTTGGCGGCGACCCGAAAGCTAATACCGAAGCACTAAAAGAAGCTGGTTTGGATACCCATTTTTATGTGTCTCCGGAAACAGCACACGAATGGCAAAGCTGGAGACGCAGCCTGTATCAGTTCGCACCTCTTATCTTCCAGGATTAAAAAAACAGAAAAAATGAAAACATATTTAAAAACACTTATTCTCCTACTGACATTATCAGGCACGTTATGCTATGCACAAGATGAAAAGCCTGAGATTATTGAAGATTTCAAACCTTCCGAACTGAATCAGCCCGGACAGGAATATCCGATGGTTAATTCCCAGGGATATGCCCGGTTCCGCGTCAAGGCTCCCGACGCTGATACCATCGTAGTAAGTCTTGGCCTCGGCGGACGTGGCGGCACCAGGCTCACTAAAACTGAAGACGGCTTTTTTGAAGGAACTACCGAAGGCCCTATGGACGAGGGATTTCACTATTACCACCTGACCATCGATGGTGGTGTATTCAACGATCCGGGAGCATTGAACTTTTATGGCTCTGTACGTTGGGAAAGCGGCATCGAAATTCCGGCACACGACCGCGACTTCTATGCACTCAAGGATGTGCCTCATGGCAATGTGCAGCAAATCCTGTTCCCTTCAAAAAGCACAAATACCTCCCGAAGGGCGTTTGTTTATACCCCTCCTGAGTATTACAAGGATCAATCGAAGCAATATCCTGTTTTATACCTTCAACACGGATGGGGCGAAGATGAAACAGCATGGTCCAACCAGGGACATGCCAACCTGATCATGGATAACCTCATCGCGGACGGAAAGATTAAACCTTTCATCATCGTGATGACCTACGGCATGACCAACGAAATCAAATTCGGGGGACTGAGAAGCTTTGACATCACTCCGTTCCAGACAGTTCTTGTTGATGAGCTGATCCCTTACGTTGATGCCAACTTCCGTACGATTGCAGATCAGGAACACCGTGCAATGGCCGGTCTTTCTATGGGAGGTATGGAAACAAAAATGATCACGCTCAACAAACCCGAAGTATTCTCGCATTATGCCCTGCTCAGTGGAGGGATCTATGCACCTGAGGATATTAAAGACAAGTCAAAAGTAAAACTTATTTTCCTGAGCTGCGGAAGTAAAGAAAGGCCGGATGGCATAAAAAATGCTACTAAAACATTAAAAGAAGCAGGTTTCAATGCTGAATCGTATATTTCCGAAGGCACAGCCCATGAATTCCTGACCTGGCGCAGAAGCTTATATCAGCTGGCCCCAATGCTTTTTGTTGAATGATATTGAGTAATTAAAGATCATTAAATGAAATTCAAAATTTCCATGATTTTGCTTGCAGCATTTGCTGCAGGCAATTTCTGTTTAGCACAAGAGGCTGTTGAAGACTTCAAACCTTCTTCAGTTAATCAGCCCGGGAAAGAATACCCGCAGGTAAACTCCGAGGGACGCGTAAGGACCAGCATCTCTGCTCCGGAAGCATTGAAGGTTCAACTGGATATCGGAGGGGTAAAGTACGACCTCACCAAAGATGAAAACGGTGTCTGGACAGGCGAGTCAGCCCCTCAGGATATCGGATTCCATTACTATCAGCTCAATATCAACGGAGCATCGGTACCGGATCCGGGAAGCATGTATTTTTATGGAGCAGGCCGTTGGGGCAGCGGAATTGAAATACCGGCACCTGATAAAGATATTTATGCAATGAAAAACGTACCACACGGACAGGTATGTGAGAAACTGTATTTTTCAAACTTCACAGAAAAATGGCGTCGCTGTTTCGTATACACTCCTCCGGGATATGAAAAAGACGAATCCAAACGTTATCCTGTTCTGTATCTTCAACATGGCAGCTTTGAAGATGAAACAGGATGGTCCGCACAAGGGCATGCCAACCTGATCCTCGATAACCTCATCGCAGAAAATAAAGCTACGCCCATGATCATCGTTATGGACAATGGATATGCATCAAAACCGGTTAAAGAATCTTCTGCCGGAAGATCCGGATGGAACAACGTTTTTGAAGATGTACTGATCAAGGAAGTGATCCCTATGATCGACGCCACATACCGTACGCTTTCAGATCGCGAATACAGAGCAATGGCAGGCCTATCCATGGGAGCCAATCAAACCATACGGATCACCATGAATAATCTGGACAAGTTTTCGTACATCGCAGGTTTCAGCGGCACCGCCAACTACCCGAGCTCCGATGAAATTGATGTGGAAACCTTCATGGATGGCAAATTTAAGGACGGTGAAGCACTTAGCAAGCAAATCAAACTGTTCTGGCTTGGAATGGGCACAAAAGAACCGGATCCTTTCCCTGGTTCTATCAAAGCATTCCGAAATATGCTCGACAAAATCGGACTGAAACATGTCTACTACGAGTCTGAAGGAACAGCACATGAGTGGCATACATGGCGCAGAAGTCTGTACCAGTTTGCCCCACTAATCTTTAAAAACTAATTTTGAAATATACTTAAGGGACCAATGAAAAATATTCTTATTACGATAGCACTCCTGTACACCCTGACAGATTATGTTGCTGCGCAGGAAAAAATACAATTATACGACGGGCCAATTCCGAACTCAAAAGAAGTCGATATCAATGAAGCGGATTACAATCAGAATCCGGCATTTCTCCGTCTGGTCATAACCCCGGAACTTGAAGCATTCCTTCCGGAAAAAGAAGTAGCAACAGGTGATGCGGTAATTATATGTCCGGGTGGCGGATACAGCGTAATTGTATATGGTGGTGAAGGTGTCAGCACAGCGAAAGCACTGCAAAAAAAAGGTATTGCCGCTTTCGTGCTTAAGTACCGGCTACCGGTTGACTCATTGCTGGACAATAAAACCATTGGTCCCTTACAGGATGCTCAGCAAGCAATAAAAGTAGTAAGGGAAAACGCTGAAAAATGGGGCGTAAACAAAGACAAGATCGGCATCATGGGCTTCTCGGCAGGCGGACACCTGGCATCTACGGCAGCCACACATTTCGAAAACCCGGTGATTGAAAATAAGGAAAACACCAGTGTGCGTCCTGACTTTGCTATTTTGGTATATCCTGTCATCAGCATGCAGGACAGCCTCACTCATATGGGATCCAGGATAGCTCTCTTGGGAGACAAACCTTCCAAAGAACTTGTAGATTTGTATTCCAACGAGCTTCAGGTTACCGAAAACACCCCTCCTACCTACATTACCCATGCCGGTGATGACAAACTGGTGGATGTGGAAAACAGTCTTTCGTTCTATAAAAGCCTGAACAAAAACAACGTACCGGCCGAAATGCATATCTATCCGAAGGGCGACCACGGATTCGTGCTGCGTCAACCGGTCGAAGACTGGACATCCCTGGTCGTGAAATGGATTAAAAGCCTATAGCAAATCATTTACATTATGAAGTACAAAATCAGTTGTTTAATACTTATCCTTCTTATCGCCTTTGGAAGCGTCCAGGCAGAAAAGCGTGTTGACAGTCCGGATGGTAAACTCTCGGTGATCCTATCTGCAGATAATGGCAAGCCGGTTTACCATGTGGTGTACAATGAGAAAACGTTCATGAAACAATCACCCCTCGGCTTGCTTACCAATGTAGGCGATTTTACGCAAGGACTGACCCTCAGTGAAGATGTAAAAGTCAGCCGAATTGATGAAACCTACGAACTTCCCAATATCAAGAAAAGCAAGGTGCATTATGTAGCCAACCAGGCAATAATGACCTTTCTGAAAGACGGAAAATCTGCTTTCGACGTGATATTTAATGTGAGCAACAACAACATCGCTTACCGGTATATGGTCTATCCGCAAGGCGAAAACCTAAGTTGTGTAATTTCATCCGAAGCAACAGGATTTGTCTTCCCGGAAGGAACTACCACCTTCCTGTGCCCGCAAAGTAAGCCGATGGGTGGATTTGCCCGTACATCCCCAAGTTATGAGACTGAGTACACCCCTGATGCGCCTATGGGACAAAATGGTTATGGAGAAGGATATTCGTTCCCCTGTCTCTTCAAAGTATCAGGCGATGGCTGGGTATTGATCTCTGAAACCGGCGTGAACGGCTCCTATTGCGGAAGCAGACTTCTTGGTCATGCAGACGGATTGTACACAATAGGATTTCCGCAGAAAGGAGAAAACAACGGGAACGGAACTTCCTCACCAGGCATAAGCCTTCCGGGGAAAACACCATGGAGAACCATCACCGTAGGCGAAACCCTTGCACCCATCGTTGAGACAACCATTCCGTTTGATGTGGTAGAGCCACTCTATGAGGCTTCACAAAAATACCAGTATGGCAAAGGCACCTGGAGCTGGATCATTGGCATGGATGCCAGTATGAACTACGACGAACAAAAACGATACATAGACTTTAGTGCTGAACTGGGTTACCAGTCGCTTCTCGTTGATGCCTTGTGGGATAAAGAAATTGGCTATGAGAAAATGGGCAAACTGGCAAAATATGCCGCAAGCAAAGATGTCGCCCTTTACCTGTGGTACAATTCCAACGGTTACTGGAACGATGCTCCCCAGACGCCAAAAGGCAAAATGGACAACTCCATTGCCCGAAGAAAAGAAATGGCCTGGATGAAAAGTATTGGAATACGCGGAATTAAAGTCGATTTCTTCGGAGGTGACAAACAAGTGACTATGCAGCTTTACCAGGACATCCTGTACGATGCCAACGATTACGGTCTGCTGGTGATCTTCCACGGCTGTACCCTTCCGCGAGGCTGGGAACGAATGTATCCGAATTACGCCGCCAGTGAGGCTGTTCTGGCAAGTGAAATGCTCCATTTTTCACAGGACATGTGCAACAAGGAAGCATTCAACACCAGCATGCACCCCTTCATCCGCAATGCCGTAGGAAGCATGGACTTTGGCGGTAGCACCCTGAATGAATACTATAACAAAACAAACAGCGGTGACCAGTATGGCGGCCACCGTCTGACGACCGATGTGTTTGCCCTGGCAGCAGCCGTGTTGTTTCAGAGTGGTGTCCAGCATTTCGCCCTGGCCCCCAACAACCTGACAGATGCTCCGGATTGGGCACTCGACTTCATGAAAAAGGTGCCGACCCTGTGGGACGAGACCATGTTTATTGACGGATATCCGGGTAAATACATCATACTGGCCCGCAAGTCAAAAGATACCTGGTACATAGCCGCCGTAAATGCGCAGAAAGAGCCATTTAAACAAAAAATAAAGCTGCCCATGATACCCGGCAAAGAAACAATAAAACTCTACAGCGACAAGCAACCCGGAGGCAGTGTTTCGGATGTAAAACTGTCCAAAAAGCAAGAGATCGAACTTGAGATCCCCGAAAACGGCGGGGCGTTGATCGTATATTGATAAAGAAATAATTGGATATGGGAAAAGCTGTCTCGGTGAAATGGGGCAGCTTTTTTTGTTTTTGGACATGCTTCAGTTCATTGAAAACCCGAGGCTGGCGCGCATTTTCAAAATGCGTGTCTAAAATGAAAAGAAAAACAAATCGAGGCAATTGCATTGCCGGTTATGATCGGAGCAATTATCATAGAAGTAAAAATACAGCTTTTTATCTCAGCTTCTGACATAAAATACAAATTAAACTTTATAGTTGGTTTTAATGGCTTTTATTGGTCTAATATAAATTTTATAATTGTTTTTAACGAAAATACATTATATCTTTACATTGATATTTATATAAAATGGCATCAAAACAGGAAGTTGAAACATACTTAAAGGAATTTAAGGTGAAAATGGAAATTTTCGGCATTTTGTTTCTTAATGACCGTGGCAAAAATCAACAAACGTTGCACGATTTAGAAATATCACCAGCCAAACGAAAAGAGATTATTCATTCGTTGAAGGTTGAAAATTATTCACAAGGTCCTTTAGACGAAAAAATGCGGGGCATATTGCCTATGTGGGTTTTCGGAAAACTGGTAAACAAGAAAGAAGTATACATCAAAGTAAGTATGGGAATTGAAAATAATGGAGCTGTTTGTATTTCGTTTCATATAGCTGAACAAACTATGAATTGTCCGTTAAAAAATTAAATATTTTGAAAGGAATCCGTGAATTACTCTCGATTGCACAGAATGAAATCTGGCGATCTATACAACAATTATAATTTAAATTTAACACACATGAAAAGTCCGTTTACAGGTAAAGAAATGAGCATTGTAA
>JBNKDZ010000124.1:0-6282 GCA_050288525.1 Cyclobacteriaceae bacterium | reverse complement strand
ACTTTTATTATGACTTCCCCGGAGGTGGTTTGCATTGAAATTTCTACCTTTCCGTATATAGGACTGAATTTTATTGCATTTGAAACAAGGTTCCTGAGTACAGTCTGAAGTGTGTTTTTGTCCCAGTATATCAAAACATCCTTTTCCGCTTTATTTACCATCTCAATTTTCTTCGAGGTAGCCTGAAAATTAAAAAGTTTAAATATGTCCTCTACAAGATCATATACATTGATATCTGTATGTTTTGAATTGGTGTCTTGTTTCTTTATTACCCAACTTAGAATATCATCAAGCAGTTCACGCGTATTTTCCAGGGCAAGTTCTAGGTTGTCAAGGATTTTTTCCTTTTCATGTTCATTTAATGACTTGATTCTCAACAGATCAAGCAGTCCTGAAAGTGTTGACAACGGGCTTTTAAGGTCATGCGATATAACTGAAAATATTTTGTCCTTAAATTTATTGGCATCACCAAGCTCTTTTTGCTGACGTTTTAGGGTATCAATAGTTTGTTCCAGATCTTTTGTTCGTTCCGTTACCCGGGATTCAAGTAATTTGTTTTGCCGGGCAATCAGCTTTTCATTTTGTAAAGATGTCTGAAGGGCCAGTTGCATGGCTTCATCACGCTTTTCGATATATATGTTGATCTTTTTTGCCATGGCAAATGCCATAAAAAATATGGTTGCCGTTGAGCTGATCTGTAATATATTCTCCGTAAAAAAATTGTCCGGAAAGATCTCTAATTTGACCGATTGAAATATGATCATACCAAGAACAAAAAAGCTCCATGCAAACAGATAGTATTTTGCCGGCTTAAAGCCATCACGCCAAACAGATAGCGCAACCAATACAAGAAAAACTAATGAAAAGAGCGAATTATACTCAATGATCTTCATGGATACGTAGTAGAATCCTGCAAGATTAAGGAGAATAGTAAACATATAAATGCCAATCAAAGACAATAACCATATGTGTTTTTTTGGTGTTCTGATCCTGGATTTTAAAAAACTGGCTGTAAACATTATGGCGAAAATCCCTGATAAGGCAGCCAGCATTCCTGTATATTGGTTCATCCATGGCCACTCCTGCCAAACATATTCAGCCCCGAATCCTTTTATCAACGCGAATAATAAACCGATACATGCAGCAAAAAGTGAAAAATAAAAGTAGGATATATCACGAATGGTAATAAAAAGAAATATGTTATATATCACAAGGAAGATGATGATCCCAAAATAAAGACCCTGACCAAGACTGTTGGTGTGCCTGTCTTCATAAAATCGTTTTAGAGAAGCTACCTGCATGGGAAAGTACATTCCCGATGCCCCGGATTTTAATCTTAGATAACAAACTCTCCGGTCGCCGGGTTTGGCATGCAGGTCAAGTAAAAAATTCCCGCTTTTTATATTTCTAAGTTCAACAGGTAAATAACTCCCGGTTTCTTCATGATGTATTAAAAAACCGTCATCATTTAAAATAAACAGTTCTATTGTATCAAGCGTAGGGTTTTCAATTTTTAGTATTACATTTTCTTCGGATCGGTTTTCAATGATAAATTTACACCAGACTGTTGCATCATCCATGTCCAAATCAGGAATATTATCAAGGTTTCCTTCAAATTTGGATTGATATTTCATGGTTAGTATGTCGCTGAATTCAATGTTTTTATGGTCATCAACAAAACAATCTACAAGTGGGGAGAGGTCATAAACCTGATTTGTATTGTTGATAAACAGGGTGTTTTTGCTGGCAAAAACAAAATTTGCAGCAATAAGAAGATAAATAATTAAAAAAAGTACGGTTTTTTTCAATTGTGTAGTAATTTTCAAAAATCCCTGCTTTTCAACAAGAATTATTGCCGGTTGAATACGCACATTTATTTATGTTACTAAATTATATGTTTGGAAAAGAATTTATTTCTTATATGAAGCGAAATAATTACGCATGTAGGTATTTTTTAAAAAAGATTAATAAAATAAGACATGCCAGACGCAGATATGTGTTTTTTACTTTGGTTGCACTGGTTTTCTTCGTGTGGTTTATCTTTTTTTCATTACCCAATCCTTTATTTGACACCCCCTACAGTACTGTATTATTGAGTGAATCAGGTGAGTTGCTGGGGGCTTCTATTGCGACAGATGAACAATGGCGCTTCCCTTCGCTGGATTCACTTCCTGAGAAGTATATTCAGTCCATTACATATTTCGAAGATGAGTATTTCTTTTACCATCCGGGAGTAAACCCTGTTTCTCTTGCACGGGCCTTTATACAGAATATTAGTTCAGGAACAGTAATAAGCGGTGCAAGTACGATCACCATGCAGGTAATACGTTTACAACGTAATGAAAAGCGGACGATCTATGAAAAATTGATCGAGATGATGCTGGCAGTACGGCTGGAACTCGGATATTCTAAGGATGAGATCCTTATCTTACATGCTTCACAGGCTCCCTATGGTGGAAATATCGTTGGCCTTGAAGCTGCGTCTTGGCGTTATTATGGCAGGTCTCCTTTTCAGCTTTCTTGGGCTGAAACGGCTACACTGGCAGTATTGCCCAACAGTCCTTCGTTGATCTATCCCGGGAAAAATCAGGAAAAACTGCTCGCAAAACGCAACCGCCTGCTGGATAAATTATACCGGAATGGTGTAATTGATTCTGTAACGAACTACCTGGCAAAAAAAGAAGTGTTGCCGGGAACACCAAAACCATTGCCGGCAACAGCGCCACATCTTTTGGTCAGGGCAAAAAAAGAAGGCTTTGAAGGGGAAAGAATACATTCTGGCATCCTTCCGGTGTATCAGGGGAGGACCAACGCAATACTTGATAAGTATAATCAGAAATATGCCCATAACGAAATATATAATGCGGCAGCTCTGATTGTAGAGGTCCGGTCCGGAAAATGTATCGCCTATGTGGGAAATACGTTTTATTCGGGCCAGGAAGGAAATTATGGTGAAAATGTAGATATAATAACCTCTCCCAGAAGTACCGGAAGTATTCTTAAACCATTATTGTATGCTTCCATGCTGAATGAAGGTGTTATGACCCCTGAAAAACTTATTCCGGATATTCCAACCTATCTTAATGGATTTGCACCCAAGAATTTTGATGAGACGTTTGACGGGGCAGTACCTGCCGATGAAGCATTGGCCAGGTCTCTTAATATTCCTGCCGTCTATATGCTTCAGAATTATGGTATTCCAAAATTTCATTTTGTTCTTAATGATCTGGGGCTTACCACGATCAAGCGTAGCTCGGACACATATGGCCTGTCACTGATATTGGGAGGTGCCGAAGCAAACCTGTGGGAACTTACAAGTGTATACAGCAGTATGGCCCGGGCTCTTAATCATTACAATCAATTCTCGGGAGAGAAAAGGTATTTGATCGATGATTATCGTTTGAATTCATATGCTTCACTTTCCGGTCAGGATCCGCTAAAAGGAAATAGTAAAACAGGTAAATTCAGTGCTGCTGCAATATGGTTTACGTTTGATGCTATGCTTGATGTGAACCGTCCGGCGGAGGAGGCCTCCTGGAAATTATTCGATTCTTCCAGGAAAATAGCATGGAAGACGGGCACCAGTTATGGCTACAGAGATGCCTGGGCTATTGGTGTCACCCCGGAATATGTTATAGGGGTGTGGGTAGGGAATGCAGATGGTGAAGGCCGTCCGGGACTGACAGGTCTTAGTGCCGCAGCACCGGTGCTATTTGACTTGTTTGATATCTTACCTCCGACCACATGGTTTACATTGCCTGTTGCAGAGGTGGCAGAAATTGATATTTGTTCAAACAGTGGTTATCGGTTGGGGAAAAATTGTCCTTCCGGTTATAAAAGGATTGTGCCGAAAAGTTGTCTGAGGACAGAAGTATGTCCTTATGGAAAGATTATACACCTCGATCAGGAGGAAAAGTTCCAGGTGACAAGCGATTGTGAACCGGTGTCAGATATCAAACAGAAAAAATTCTTTGTATTGCCTCCTGTTCAGGAATGGTATTATAGAAAAAAAAGATCCACATATAAAAAGATCCCTCCCTTTAGAAAAGGATGCCTTCCGGAGGAGACGCAGATCGCAACGATGGAATTGATCTACCCGAAGCCGGGAGCAAAAATATACATTCCCAGGGAAATAGACGGTGAGGCCGGAGAGACTGTTTTTGAAGCAGCACACCGAAAGCAGGATTGTACGATCCACTGGCACCTTGACAATATGTATATCGGATCAACCAGCCACTTTCATCAGATGGCAGTTAATCCCGGGAAAGGATTGCATGTTTTGACGCTGGTGGATGAAAATGGAGAAATGATCCAGCGTACATTCCAGATCCTAGATAAATAACTAGTTTTTGCTGGGTTTAGCCATCGGATTATAATCCAGGCATAATTGGATCCAATATTCAAGGTCTTTATCAGAGTCGATGCCCAGAGGTTCAACAAATACAAATCCTTTCATGGGCCGACCTGTAAAATTCATTTCTTTACACCCGTCCCTTAACAAAATGTTTTTGTATACTCCGGGATCAATCCGGGCCATTAATTCATCCTTGATTATTCCGATACACATCTTTTTATTGACCAAAAAACATAATCCCCCCATCATTTTCTTTTCTTCAAACGCGACAGATTTTCTTTTTAATTCAAATCGTATTCGGTCAGCAAGAAATTCACTATAGGCCATTTTTTAGGCGGTTTTTTTATATTAAACCGAAAAAGTATTCGGTATGTTTATGAAATATTTCAAATAATAGAGATATTATTTCCAATAATTTTTTCAGAGCAATAAACCGAAAGATCATGTGTTTAAAAAAATGGATTTTTGTCTTTTTAATTTTAACTCCATTTTGCCTTAAAGCTCAGATGGATTATCAGTATGCAGGAAATAAAACAGCAACCTTCGGAACTTATAGCAGGATAGGGGTTGACTGGTCATTTGAAAATAATGGTTCAATCGGGCGCAGGTTAAACCTGAATAACATGGGTAGTATCGGAGGACGATTGGAAGAACAGGACTACCTTGAGCTTGCTGCGGCATTTCAGTTTAAACCAGTTAGCAAAAAAGACAGTACCAAAATTTATGTTCAGACCCGTTTGGCTGCCTATTCACGGAGCTTGAGTTTGTTCGCAAATACCAGCACAACGGACCCGGGAGGACTGACCATAGGTATCCCGGAATTGTTTATTGAAATTGCCATTCTTTTTTCGAGTGTTTTTCCTCAATTATTTACCGAAACTTTCAACCTGGTATCTGAGTTGTGTTGAAAATACAGGGAAAGAGATTTTCACCAAGACATACAAACCACTTTTTTTCAATCCCGGACGGTATCCGATCTCACCATTGTACCCCCAGCTTATTTCACGGTTAAATTTGCCGTCAAAACCGGCACGAAAGCCGATCATGCTTTTTGCAAGGGTTTCGGAAGAGTAAACGTCATTGTCGAGGTATATGTCGTCAATATTTATGACAGGAGCAAATGCAATATCGAGATATGCCGTAAAGATCAGGTCGTTGACCAGGGTCCCATATATTTTGTCCGGTTGCACAGCAACATTTTTGATAAGGGTCATACTTCCTCCCAGAAAAATACCGGCAACAGACAGATCACCGTATACCGATTCGTCTTCTCCGATAGGCACACCTCCCTGATTGTATATTGAGACGCCCTGTTTTTCCATGATCCGGTCATAATTAAGGGACGATGTGTAATACATTCCTCCTAAACGGGCACCATAGATACGACGCATTTTTGTAGGGATAACAGTATGTAATGGAACAGTTGCAGCCCATTTATCGCCTTTGTACCTTTTCGAATATAAAATAAATTTTGTCTCTGCGTCTTCTTCTCTGTCTATGATATGATAGGTGCCTACAAGATCATAATAATTATACGAACGGGGATTATTATCCACTGTACTGTTATTGGTTGCAGCCTCCCGCATCAAATCAAATTTTCTGGAATACGCAGTACGGGCACTTACTTTGAAATCAGCCACATTTTTCATGTAATATTGAGCTTCCAGCCCCATGCCAACAGTTGAATTCGTGGCAAACATTTCACCGTATACGGGTTGCAAATGGATAAACAGCTTATTTATATCGTATGGATTATCATACAACTCTTCATACGTAAGTGTCTTTGCTTCTGTATTCAGGTTGAGATTCTGTCCGTATACCTCAGCACTAAACAGACATACAGCTATGATCAGAATAATATTTCGAATTCTCTTCACAATTAAAAAACTTTTAATTGAACGCACATATCATATCTAAATATATCTATT
>JBNKDZ010000123.1:0-15150 GCA_050288525.1 Cyclobacteriaceae bacterium | reverse complement strand
AAAAATACATAAGGGATAAGGCCTATAGGTCATAGCCCTATGTTGGCGTGCATTTGGGCAAAATACTATGAACAATGGAGAATGAAAATTTAAAGGAAATCATTAAAGACTCTTTGACTAAACTTGAAGGGACAGCTTTCTTAGATAGTAGATTATTAACGGAAATGAATAATGCATTAAGTTGGCTTTTAACTTTGACAACTGTATTATTTGTATATTATTCAAAGCATTTTAATGATAATCTCACATGTTGTGAATTAGTTATTGTTCAAGCTGCAAAATATTTTTTTATTATTTCTTTAGGGCTTTTTATTGTGCATAAGCTCTCATTAATTAAATATGAAAAAATTAAAGGACTATATCAGGATTCGCTAAGAACGCATGCTTTAGAATTGAAATACGATCTGAGACAACTGAAGAAAAGAATGCCTGATGAGGAATTTGCCGAACTGGTCTGATGAATTAAGGGTTTCAGATGACCATACCAGAGGAAAACGTAGGATCTGGGGCTATTAGCAGCTTTTTTGTGCCAAAAAAGCCTAAAAACCTTGCTCGTTGGACACACCTTTCCCGTAACCAAACAAATTGATATTCTAAGAGTCAGTGTTACAAGTAGTTGCGTTTTGGCGTATGTTTGGTGGCGCGTGTTTGCTCTGATGAAACTGATCCGGAATGATTTGAACAATGATCATTGTGTCGCCACAGCACTTGCAGATACCAGGTCTGATACCCATCCGTTCAAAGGCAATTTGCTGCCATGGCTGCGGAGGTCCCCAACAGATGGAGATTCCCACATCGTAACCGGTAATCATTTCCTCACGTCAATGCTCACCGGAAACTCCTACCGATGACGGATTTTACGTAAATATAAGATATTCAGTAGGTTGTGACCTGTTTTTATTATTGGATTTTGTAGCATTTAAATGTAGATACGTCATCCAAATTTGTGCGGTTTGAAAAAAATGTTATGTCTCGGAATGACGGCTTTTTGTTGGTTTTTTTACTCTTTTTTTTCTTAAGTTGACGCCTATGGTGGGGACACAAACCAAGGCATTAGGTATCACTTCCCACTTTCCCACTTTCCACTTTTAACTTTCCACTTTTAACTTTCCACTTGTCACTTTCCCACTTAATCCATTTCAATCTCTTCCAGAATATCCGCCAGGTCATCATAATCCTTATATCCCGGGCGGATTTCTTCACTTCCCTGTAGTGAAATGCCTGCCAGAGACCATTTTTCAAGGATATCATCAACGTTCTCTTTGGTGACACCAAATCCCAGCAATAAAGGATATGTTTCCGAATATGTGATTATATCATTTTCATATTGTACGGCATCAGCCTTGCCATCGGATGTTTCCAGCAAAAAATACTCCACAGTCCCTGTACAGAAATTCATGGTCGAACGGATCTCATCAATATTCAGACCATGCATATTAATACTCAGGATCAGCGGAATTCCAAGGGTTGAATAGTTATGGACCTCTTCCGGATCTCTGATCAGCAAAAGATCAGGTTTGTACTGATCAATATGCTCTTTTATCACTTCAAATGAGCTTTCTCCAAACTCTCCGACTACTCTGATGCCGGATAGCCAGTTTATAATTTCACTATACTGCTTTGAACTTAGGCCTTTCATGCCTTGCGGATCAAGTTTGAAGCCAATAAGATCCGCTCCCATACCTGCACAATACCTTGCATCGCTCAGGTTATCAACATTTCGAATATATACCAGTGTTTTTAAAGACATGCCCGAAAGTTACGAATTCCAAAGAATACGAAAAAGAAAATTATTGACCTGAAGGAATGAATGGCATTTATTAAAAATTAAAAAAATGATAAATATTAGTGTGAATACACAAAATGGTGACAATTCGATAATCTTTATATACAATTTTTAATGACCGGAAATTTGATTTTTACATGGAAATAAAGATGAAGTTTAGTATTATTCGGAAATATTTATGAACAACTATAAATCGCACATATGGACGTCGAATTAATTATAATGTTTGCAGCCTGGATAGGGGTCGCTATCTGGATTACGATAATAATCTATTCTCAAAAGAAATATCATCCTAAAGCATTATTTACGCTCTTTTTTGCAGAAATGTGGGAACGGTTCAATTTTTACGGGATGCGTGCAATTCTCACTTTATATATGGTAAGAGTGTTATTTAATTATATGAGTCAGTCTGATGGAGATACCCGGGCTCTGGGTATTTATGGCGCTTATAATTCACTTGTCTATTTAACACCTGTTTTAGGGGGATTGATAGCCGATAAACTATTTGGTTTTCGAAGATCGATTATTTGGGGTGGTTTGCTAATGGCTGTCGGAGAATTTATTTTAATTTTTACAGATCAGGCTCCAATCAATCTGTTCTTCATTGGTTTATCTTTAATTGTGATCGGAAATGGTTTCTTTAAACCTAATATATCCAGTTTTCTGGGACATTTTTATGAAAAGAACGATCCAAGAAAGGACAGCGCATTTACTATATTCTATATGGGTATAAATGTTGGTGCATTTTTAGCTCCATTAACATGTGGATATTTAGGAGAAGAATATGATTGGGACTGGGGATTTGGTCTGGCTTGTCTGGGAATGCTTGCCGGGATTTTTGTATTCTGGAAAAATATAAAAGTATTTGAAGGAAAAGGAGGAGCACCAAATCCTGAGTTGTTGAAGAAAAATGTTTTTGCCGGATTGAATTTCGAAAAGATCGTTATTATAGGTTCACTAGTGGCCGTGCCGTTGGCAGCATTAATGCTTAACGTCACAGAATCAATGTCTTATCTTATGATGGCATTAGGAATTATTGTTTTCGGCTATCTGATCTTTGAAGCAATATTTAAAAATGAAAAGGTTGAAGGCCAAAAGCTGTTGGTCGTGGTCATACTTGCGCTCTTTCATACCTTGTTCTGGACATTTTTTGAACAGGCAGGTAGTTCATTAACCTTGTTTACCGACAGGAATGTTGACAGGATGTTTATGGGGTCTGAACTTAAAACATCTATTTTTCAAAGTGTAAATCCACTGTTTATAATAATATTGGCACCTGTTTTTACATGGATCTGGGCTAAACTGAGAAGAGCCAAAATGGAACCATTTACACCGGCTAAATTTGCCTGGGGGCTTGTACAATTAGGACTTGGATTTGGTGTATTGGTATTGGGAGCAAAATACTTTGCTAATGAAGGTATGGTGCCGCTTGTTTTTCTGGTACTCATGTACATGCTCCATACAACGGGAGAATTGTGCTTGTCACCTGTGGGGCTTTCCATGATTACAAAATTGTCTCCGACAAGAATTGTAGGATTTGTTATGGGAGCCTGGTTCCTTTCAATTTCCATTGCACATCATCTGGCTGCTGAAATTGCCAAGATGACTGCTGCTCCCGAGCATGCTGAAAATGTTGTCATAAAAGCTACTGAAACATTGCCCATTTATTCACAGGTTTACCTGGAAGGAACAGTTGTGATCATTGGGATGGCGTTGCTGTTATTCCTGCTAACACCTTTGATCCGCAAAATGATGCATGGTATTCATTAAGCATTCTTAGAAAAAATATTAGAACGATTATATAAAAATGACAGGGAATCCGGATGTAAACACTATGCTACTTCCGGATTCCCTGTCTCTATTTATATTATTGTTTAAAATTGTTTTCAGGCAGATTGATAGTTGTCACGTTCCGAATCGGAAAGATATTCTTTTGTCGGCATTACGATCCACAGGATGATGTATACCAATGTTCCAGGAAATGCAGCACTTAGTATTGATACCAATAAATATCCAATTCGTACCAGCGTAGGGTCCAGATCGGCCCATTCGGCGATACCGCCACATACTCCTGCTAAAATTTTGTTTTCTGATCGTGTTAATCGTTTTGATTTCATCGGTATTTAATTTAGTGAATATAGTTTTGTTTTCATTTTTCCATCATCTCAGTCGAAATTTGTGGTTGCCTGATGGGAGGCTTTTCACCCACAAAATACTTAAGATGCAGGCTTAATACCAGCAGGATCATCAAAAAGATCAACTGGATGATCGTAATTAATAAATTATATTTTATCAGCTTTTGCATCTTACCAATATATTCTATTACATATTTGTGTATGCAATTGACATGCCAATGACTGTAACAACCAGATAATCAGTTATTTAATGATTGTTGGGTTTTGACTGGTGTTCATTTTTGAACAAGACGGCGTTCATAAACGTATGACATCAGGGAAGGATCAGTGAGCTGTCACCATAACTTAAAAAGCGGTAGTTGTTTCCTAATGCTTCTGAATAAACGCGCTTCCAGTCATCACCCATAAAGGAAGCGATCAGCAGGAGCAGGGTGGATTTTGGAAGGTGGAAATTCGTGATCAGGCCTTGCGCACTTCTGCAACGATAACCAGGATACATGAAGATCTCGGTTTCACCTTTCAGGGTTGAAAGACTGTTCTTGTCCATAAATCCAAGCACATTTTCAAGCGACGATCGGAAGGTTACTTCCTTGTGACTGGCGTAGGGGTAATCCTTTTCGATAAAGAAAGAAGGTTTTTCTTCCTCAATGATCTTAACACCAAACCAGTACAGACTCTCCATTGTACGAAGAGAGGTTGTGCCAGTGGCAATGATACTACCGTAGTTGTCATGCAACGATTTAATGGTCTTTTTGTCGAGGATGATCTGTTCGCAATGCATATCATGATGCCTGAAGTCAGCTGAATCCACAGGTTTGAAGGTCCCGGCGCTGACATGCAATGTTACATAGGCTGTTTTTATGCCTCTCGAATGAAGTTTTTCCATTACCGGATCCGAAAAATGCAATCCGGCTGTAGGAGCGGCAACAGCGCCTTCGTGCTTCGAATATACGGTCTGATACCTGGTTTTGTCATCTTCCTGCTCAGCACGTCTGATATAAGGCGGCAGGGGAGTGTTACCCAGCATTTCGATAACGGAGGCAAACGGAATGTCTGAATTCCAGTTGAAACGTACCAGGTTATTTTCGACATCTGTCAATTCTGCCTCAAGGGTTATTTCACCCATGGTAAGCCGAAGGGTTCCACCTTTCCATTTTTTCTTGTTCCCGATCAGGCAGGACCATGCTACAGGAGCCTGCCGTTGCATTATGTCGGCTATATCGGTAGCAGGATGAACGGGGTTTAACAGAAAGATCTCAATGCGTGCTCCTGAGGGCTTGTGAAAAAACAACCGGGCAGCGATTACCTTTGTGTTGTTAAAAACCAGCAGAGATTCCTTATCCAGCAAATCAGGTAATTCGAAAAATGTCTTGTGCGCAATCTGGCCTTTTTTATACACCAGCAGTCTGGATTGGTCACGATCTTTTAAAGGAAAACGGGCAATATTCTCCTGTGGAAGAGGGTAATTGTATGCTTCGATATCAAAGGTATGATCCAATTGAAATACAGTTTTTGATTCAGGGACACAAAAATAGATATTCGTCATATGATTCCTATGTTTTGGTGGTGATTTTGAATTTCAGTGTTTATAAATTGTCTGAAAGTGCAGATGATTAGGATCTTCAGAATATTGAAAAGGAAGGTCTTGGGTTAAATCATTCCGGAATAAGGAAACTTTACTATTATATTTTTGTTAATATTGTGTCACTGTTACAATGTTTAGAAGATACATGGACTACAAAGCGATTGTTGAGGAGAAAGGGTTTCTGGATATTCCGGTTGAACCGGGCATTGATCTGGAAAAAGAAATTCAGAGGCTGAAAAAAGAAAAGAATGCCGTAATCCTCGGGCATTATTACATCACCGGTGATCTGCAGGAAATATCCGATTTTGTTGGTGACAGCCTTGGCTTATCTCAGGAAGCCGCCAGGACTGATGCGGACATCATCGTTTTCCTGGGCGTGCATTTTATGGCAGAAACTGCCAAAATCCTTAATCCGGATAAAAAAGTGATCATTCCGGACCTGAATGCGAGCTGCTCCCTTGCAGAATCTGCTCCTGCAGATTTATTTGAAGCATTCAAACAAAAATATCCGGATCATAAAGTTATCAGTTACATAAACTGTACGGCAGATATAAAAACACTTTCAGATGTGATCTGTACCTCTTCAAATGCCAAAGCCATTGTTGACAGCTTTCCGAAGGACGAAAAACTGATCTTTGCCCCGGATAAAAACCTGGGTAACTACATAAACAGTGTTACCGGACGCAACATGGTATTGTGGGACGGCGCGTGTATGGTGCACGAAAAGTATTCGTTGGAGAAGATCCTTGATCTGAAAAAGCAACATCCGGACGCAAAATTTATTGCACATCCCGAATGCGAGAAACCGGTGTTAATGGTAGCTGATTTTATTGGTTCAACGACAGCATTGTTGAAATATGTTCTCAATGATCCTTCAAAAACATTTATTGTAGCAACAGAAAGTGGTATTCTGCATCAGATGAAGAAATCAAGTCCGGAAAAGATATTAATTCCAGCACCCTCGGTTGACTCTACCTGCGGATGTAATGATTGTTCGTATATGAAACTCAACTCAATGGAGAAATTATATCTCTGTCTGAAACATGAAACGCCGGAGGTCACTATTCCGGAGGAAAAAATAGAATTGGCTAAAAAGCCCATAATCAGAATGCTTGAAATCTCTGAAAAGCTGAATTTATAAACTAAATCTCTTTATTTTTTGACGCATATTGAAAAATCTGATTATCTCGTGATCGGTAGTGGAATTGCCGGTCTGAGTTTCGCTCTTAAGGTAGCAGAACACGGTAAGGTAAATATTGTTACTAAAAGGACGAGTAACGATACCAACACATCACATGCACAGGGTGGTATTGCTTCTGTAACGGATCCGGAAGACAGCTTTAACAATCACCAGGAAGATACCTTGATCGCAGGAGCGGGATTGTGTCACAAGGATGCAGTAGAGACTACCGTCAGGGAGGCTCCTGACAGGATCAGGGACCTGATCAACTGGGGCGTGAAATTCAATAAAAAAGAAGATGGCACCTATGACCTGGCCAGAGAGGGAGGTCATACCTATCACAGGATTCTGCATGCTGCAGATATGACGGGGGCTGAGATCCAGAGGGCGTTATATGAAAAAGTGGCAGCACATCCGAATATTACTATTTTCGAAAACCATCTGGCCATAGACCTGATCACCGAACACCATGTGTTGGGGAATCTTCAGTCGGCATTTAATATCTGCTTTGGAGCCTATGTGTTTTGTGATAAAGAGAAATGTGTGATCCCTTTTCAGGCTAACTACACACTTATTGCGACAGGGGGTGCTTCAAGGGTCTTTCTGCATTCAACGAATCCTGAAATTGCGACTGGAGATGGTATCGCCATGGCATACAGAGCAGGTGTGCGGGTTGCGAATATGGAATTTATCCAGTTCCATCCAACTTCTCTGTATAATCCCGGAGGCAGATCGTTCCTTATTTCGGAAGCACTGAGAGGCTTCGGCGGGAAATTAATAAATTCTTCAGGCGAACGTTTCATGCCCAAATATGACGAAAGAGCTGAGCTGGCTCCCAGGGATATCGTGGCCAGAGCAATCGATTCGGAAATGAAACACCGGAGAGAAGAATGTGTCTATCTCGATATGACACATCTTGATGCTGAAGAATTGAAACAACGTTTTCCCAATATTTATCAGTTCTGCCTGAAATCCGTAAATGTAGACCTTACCAAAGATCCGATACCTGTTGTCCCGGCAGCACATTATATCTGCGGAGGTATCATGACATCGCTGACTGGTCAGACATCCATGCAGAACCTGTATGCCTGTGGGGAAGCAGCGCACACCGGATTGCATGGGGCAAACAGACTTGCCAGTAACAGTCTGATCGAAGGACTGGTGTTTAGCCACAATGCTGCAGAGAAGGTGATTAAAAAAACTCCCCGGAATTTTGATTCGATCATTATTCCGGAATGGGATGAAAGTGGTATAGTGGACCGGTATGAATGGGTATTGATCAAGCATAATATCAAGGAGATCCAGAATGTTATGTGGGATTATGTCGGGATTGTACGGTCAAAGAAACAGTTAAGCAGGGCTTTCAGGAGAATATTGGTGATCTATGAAGAGATAGAAGATTATTATAAACGATCCAAAATTACCGGAGAATCAGTCGAGCTGCGAAATATGGCCGCCATAGCTTATCTGATCATCCGGGCCGCTCAACGCAGAAATGAAAGCCGGGGCTTGCACTTTATGTCGGATTTTCCCGAGAAACAGGAAAAATTTCTTAAGGATACGATTCTCTAAATATTCGGTATTTATAAAAAAACTTTTCTTACTTTTGCGACCTGTTAAAAACATACCGTCAGAAAAGTTGTTAACATAAGTGATAGTTCGATTAGCTACAGAAGTAAACATGAAATTAACACTAATCGAATGAATAAAGTTATTGAAGAAAAACATAATGTTGTCATTAAGTTTGCCGGAGATTCGGGAGACGGAATGCAACTGGTTGGTAGTCAGTTTACAACCAATACCGCTCAAATAGGCTATGATTTAGGGACATTCCCTGATTTTCCGGCCGAAATACGTGCGCCTCAGGGAACAATTCCGGGCGTGTCAGGTTTCCAGATACATTTCGGGAGTTCCGAAGTTCATACACCCGGTGATATATGTGATGTGCTGGTGGCTATGAATGCAGCTGCCCTGAAAAGCAATATCAGCCAAGTAAAAAAAGGCGGGATACTGATCCTCAATACCTCAGGTTTTGATGCCAGAAGTCTTCAACTTGCGGGATATGAAAAAAATCCGCTTGATGACGGAGAACTGGCCACCTATCTGGTATACAAAATTGACGTAACAAAACTTACCCGGGAAGCCCTCAAGGATTCAAATCTTAGCATACGGGATAAGGACAGATCAAAAAATATGTTTGTCCTGGGATTTATCTATTGGCTGTACAACCGGAAGCCGGATAATACCCTTCAGTATTTTGAAAAAAAGTTTAAAAACAATATTGAAGTGCGTGACGCCAATATCCTCGCATTAAAATCGGGGTATAACTATGGCGATATTACCGAAGCTTTTTCATCCAGGTTTAAGGTAAAACCTGCTAAAATGGAACCGGGTTTGTACCGGTCAATAACAGGAAATCCGGCTATCGCACTCGGATTGGTGGCAGCCGCAAAAAAAACGGGACTGGATCTGTTTTACGGTACCTACCCGATCACGCCAGCCAGCGATATTTTACATGAACTTGCCAAGCTGAAGAACTTTGATGTAAAAACATTTCAGGCCGAAGATGAGATTGCTGCTATCTGTTCATCCATCGGAGCTTCGTATGGAGGACACCTCGGTGTAACAGGAACCTCAGGCCCAGGACTGGCACTGAAGGCCGAAGCTATCGGACTGGCCGTTATGCTTGAAATTCCTCTGGTGATCATAAATGTTCAAAGGGCAGGACCTTCCACAGGGCTGCCTACTAAAACAGAACAGGCAGATCTGTTGCAATCGGTATTTGGCAGAAATGGAGAAAGCCCCGTTCCGGTATTATCAGCAAGCACGCCTTCATCAGGCTTTCGTATGGCATATGAAGCTGCCAGGATCGCTATGGAACATATGACCCCTGTAATATTACTTAGTGATGGCTATATTGCCAACGGCGCTGAACCCTGGAAATTCCCGAAATCCGCAAATCTGAAACCTATTAAAGCATCTCAGATTAAGAAAAAAGAAGGAGAGGGTGCCTACAAACCCTATCTGAGAGATGAGAATCTGGTGCGGCAATGGGCTGTTCCCGGAAACGAAGGCCTCGAACATCGTATTGGTGGACTGGAGAAGGAAGATATTACAGGTAGTGTTTCGTATGATCCTGAAAATCACCACAAAATGGTCAAAATCCGGGAGGCAAAAGTTGAGAAGATCGCAGACTTTATACCTTTACAGGAAATCGATTCCGGAAAGGAAACAGGAAAAGTACTTGTTCTTGGCTGGGGATCAACCTATGGTGCAATTAAATCAGCCGTAAAGGAACTGATCGATGATGGCTTAGAGGTGTCACATGCACACGTCAACTATCTCTATCCATTCCCAAAAAATCTGGAAGAGATCCTGAAACGATTTGATAAGGTTCTGATCCCGGAGATAAACAACGGTCAGTTAATCAGGCTTATCCGGGATAAATTCCTGATACCAGCCATCGGTTATAACAAAATCAAAGGTACGCCGATTACCAGAATTGAATTAAAAGAAGAAATTAAAAGGATTTATAATTAGGACAAGGTACAATAGCTACAGAAGTATCTTTTTGCTAATTATATGTTAATAAAATGAAAATAAAACCACCAATAAAAAGACCGGTCAAGAAAACGGCAGCCATAAAAGAACAGCTTCCGGAAGGAGCTCTTACACCGAAGGATTTTGTGTCATCCCAGGAAGTACGATGGTGCCCCGGGTGTGGAGATTACTCGATACTTAAACAAATGCAGGCTGTATTGCCTCAGATCGGGGTTGATAAGAAAGATATAGTTTTTGTTTCAGGGATAGGATGTTCTTCAAGGTTCCCTTATTACCTGGACACCTTTGGAATGCATAGTATTCATGGCAGGGCAACAGCCATTGCCAGCGGACTCAAAGCTACCAGACCGGAGTTGAGTGTATGGGTCATAACCGGAGATGGTGATGCTTTGTCAATCGGAGGGAACCATTTGGCCCATTTGTTGCGAAGAAATTTCAATGTAAATGTATTGTTATTTAACAATGAGATCTACGGGCTTACCAAAGGGCAGTATTCACCCACTTCGGCTTTTGACAGCATAACAAAGTCCACCCCATTGGGTTCACTCGATCATCCGTTTAACCCCGCAGCATTTGCTATGGGGTCAGACGGGACGTTTATCGCCCGGTCTATGGACAGAGATCCTGCCCATTTACAGGAAATGCTGAAAAGTGCACATATGCATATTGGCACATCTTTTCTGGAAGTATATCAGAATTGTAACATTTTTAATGATGGCGCTTTTTTTACTTTTACAGAAAAATCAACAAAAAAGCTTCATACCTTGTTCGTAGAACATGGAAAACCACTTATCTTTGGCGAAAATAATGAAAAAGGTATTCGTTTGGATGGTTATAAACCGGTGATTGTTGATTTGGGAGAGAAATTCAGTCAGGAGGATCTGGGGATCCATGATGTTCATGATCAGACCAAAGCAAACATTCTGATCAGGTTTTTTGACGATCCGAGAGAAGCGGATTCCTTCCCGAGGCCCTTCGGGATTTTCTATAAAAATGACCGGCCAACGTATGAAGATATGTTAGCCAGACAAATCGTGTTAAGCAAGGAAATGAAAGGAGAGGGGGATCTGGATTCGCTTATTGCCGGAAACGAAACCTGGGAAATAATGTAATTACGAATCAGTAAACAATAAAAAGATAGCCATACATACAGTCTTCATCCGGGGATTGTATGTATGGCTCATTAATTATATTTTAATTTAATTTAACGAAACTTCAGTACATCTATAATTGTTTTAATGCATGGAATTGTTAAAAAATGAATACGTAGCTTTTTTTGCTATTGTGGGAATCGGGATTTTGTTGGGTAAGGTGGAGATAAAGGGTATATCCCTTGACCTTTCAGCTATTATTTTTGTAGCGTTGGTATTTGGGCATTTTGGCATAACCATGCCGGGCATATTTCAAAAAATAGGACTTATTTTCTTCATTTATTCTGTCGGGATACAGGCAGGACCCGGATTCTTTGAATCGTTTAAAAAGGATGGACTGAAACTCATCGTGATCACAACGGTTGCCATCGTCTCGGGAGGGCCATTACCATGACGCTGGCCTATTTTGCAGATATTGATTATAAACTTGCGGTTGGTCTGTTTACAGGAGCCATGACAAGTACTCCCGGTCTGGCAGCAGCCATTGAAAGTACCAATTCGACACTTGCTTCCATTGGGTATGGTATTGCCTATCCTTTTGGGGTGCTGGCAGTGATCATTTTTGTTAAACTTTCTCCAAAAATCTTCAGAGTGTCCATTAAAGAGGAAGAGAAAAAATATGAGGATGAGATAAAAGCGGACTTTCCGGGAGCTGTTCATCGGAATTATATCGTGGAAAATCCGAATATCTTTGGTAAAACACTGGGAGAACTGAAGATACGGACGATGACACATACCAATATTTCCAGGGTGCTTCATGATGGCAAAGCATTTACTCCGACAGCAAAGACTGTTTTGAATGAAGGAGACCTTATTAAAGCAGTAGGCATTGAAAAGGATCTGGAAAAAACCCGTCTTTTGATCGGACAGGAAACGAGTGAGGAAATTCCATTGTCCAACCGGTATGTTATTCAAAGCATACTGGTTACTAATGAAAAGATTGTAAATAAATCACTACGCGAAATCGGGTTGTTTGAGCAATATAACGCCACAGCCACCTCGATCAGGAGATCAGGTATTGATATCATCCCTGATGCTGGCAGTAAGTTACGATTTGGAGATAAAGTTACGGTAGCCTGTGGCGATCAAAGCATTAATAACGTGCAGAAATTATTAGGTGACAACCGAAAGCGACTTACCGAACTGGATTTCCTCCCCGTTTCTCTCGGTATTGTATTAGGAATACTCTTAGGCAAAGTTACTTTTCCGGTATTTGGCTTTAAATTAAGCCTGGGACTTACAGGAGGCGTATTGCTGGCATCGATTATCCTTAGCCGAATAGGAAAAACCGGATCCATATTGTGGAATGTATCCGGTTCCTCAAACCAGCTACTCAGAAAACTTGGCCTGATCTTTTTCCTTGTTGCTGTCGGAACAGATGCAGGAGGCAGGCTGATGGAAACCATTAGCGGGGGAGGATTGACCTATTTCCTTACCGGGGCAGCTATAACCATCATACCCATGATTTGTGCTATGCTGGTTGGATATTTCTTTTTCCGTACCAATTTCCTTGTACTGCTGGGAGCTCTTACGGGTGCAATGACAAGTACTCCGGCATTAAGTGCGCTTGAACCAATGTCTGATTCAAATGCACCGAAAATAGCGTACGCCACCGTATATCCGTTCGCTCTGGTTTTGATTATCATAATAAGTCAGTTGATGAGCATTTTCTAGATAAATAATATCCGAATTTGGCTTTTGTGCGTAAAATGTGTTTTTTTATATCATAAGAAAACATAATTTGCTATCTGTGAGATCCGCTCTGTTCAATCTTTTAAGCAAACATTTGCAGAAACTGTCTGTATTGGCAGATCAAACGATTGTTAGCGGATCCGTATTTGTTTTGGGGATTCTGTTGGCGCGTTGGATGGGTCTGGAATCCTTCGGCGTATATGCTGCGCTGACTATGATGATCCTGCTGGTGAATAATCTCAACCAGTCTTTTGTTACAACACCGTTTCTTACGCTTCGGA
The DNA here is from genome assembly GCA_050288525.1 of Cyclobacteriaceae bacterium. GTDB lineage: Bacteria > Bacteroidota > Bacteroidia > Cytophagales > Cyclobacteriaceae > JBNKDZ01. Next base: position 1,779 of record JBNKDZ010000123.1, on the reverse strand, counting down.
CAAAAATCCGGGGAGGAAAATCATATGAAAATGGTGTGCTGGGGATGCAATTCCTTCTTCTGGCACCTTTTGGATTCGTGTTTTTCGGGATTGGCATTTTTTTAGAAGCTCTCCTGGGTATTTCGTTGTCCCAAAGTGAATTTGTGGCTTTTATCGCCTCCGGTTGTTTATATATTTTGTATGAATTTATACGAAAACTGTTTTTCTCCCGACGACAACCGGTTCATACCCTATTCTTTGACCTTTCCGTTATTGGATTGCAGTTTTTGATGGTTCTGATTTTACAATATCACTCCCTGCTATCTGTTTCGAATGTGCTGTTTACGATGGCGTTGTCATGGTTTATAGCCATTCCGTTTATATTTCTGAATATCAGTCGCCTTAAATTAAAACTGATCCGGATCGTATTTTTTCGACACATACAATTTGCATCCTGGCTTGTGGCTACTTCTGTGGTTCAGTGGATGTCGGGAAATCTGGTGTTTCTAATTGCAGGAAACATTTTTGGTGTTGCTACAGTAGGGATTTTGAAAATCGGTCAGAGTATGATTGGTTCCATTACAGCTCTGTACCAAATGGTTGAAAATTACATTCCGCCCAGAGCAGCAGGACTGATGATACAAAAGGGGAGACGTGTTATGTGGAGCTACCTTATGGAAATTACAGCAAAAGGAGGAGGCGTGATCCTTCTTTTGGCAGGTATAATTGCGATCGTTCCGGAGGAATTGGTGACATTTCTTTACGGAAGATCCTATGAAAACTGTTCCGGAATCATCCGGTTGTTTGCCTTGTTGTCTGTTGTCAATTATCCCGGGTTTCTGTTTCGAATAGGAAAGCGGACAGAAGAAAGAACCTTTCATATATTTATAGCATATACATTAAACATTTTGGCTTCTGTTTGTCTCTCATATCCTCTGATGTATATTACACATATATACGGAGCGGTTTGGGCTTTGATTTCGGGCCAGTTGGTTATGATCTTGTGGTATATCGTATCAATTTACGGATCCCGGGAAGAAGGATTTGTTATGATCATTCCTAAATCACGCCTGTTTTATACCGGTTTTAGAAATAAAAACCCATATAACCAGTGATTCTAAGTTGATATTTTAATTGTGCAATAAATTGTTAAAAAAGTGTTAATCAGAAAAAAAATATTTCGAATTACATTTATTATTTTCATCTTAGCGTTTCGAAAGAAGAAGGAAGCGAGATTGATTTTCGATTATGCGACATAACCCACTGATTTTAGTATTAGTTTTTTGTATTAATACTTTTTACGCCTATTCCCAGGAGGGGAAAAAAGAATATATCACAAAACATATTTCATCAGCACCCAAAATTGATGGCCTGCTTGACGATCCCTGCTGGGATGAAGTGGAGTGGGGGAATGATTTTGTGCAATGGGAACCGGAAGAAAATACAGATCCTACCTATCAGACGTTATTCAAGATCTTGTATGATGATAAAAATTTATACGTAGGTATACGGGCACTGGATGATGATCCTTCGAAAATTGAACGTAGAATGTCAAGACGTGATGGTTTTGAGGGGGACTGGGTCGAAATTAACATCGATAGCAGGGGAGATCAGCGAACGGCTTTTTCGTTTTCTGCTTCTGTGTCCGGAGTCAAAGGTGATGAATATGTATCCAAGGATGGAGGGAACTGGGATCCGACCTGGGATCCGATCTGGTATCTTAAAACAAGCATTGATGATAAAGGATGGGTGGCAGAATTCAGAATTCCATTGAGTCAGTTAAGGTTTTCCAATAAGGAT
>JBNKDZ010000122.1:0-4456 GCA_050288525.1 Cyclobacteriaceae bacterium | reverse complement strand
CCTTTTTAGATTATCAAAAATTTATGTTTAAATATCTCTATCCCCCAGAAATACCGATTGATCCGTAATTACTCTGCGATTGATTGGAAATCTGAGTTTATAACTTATTGTTACCCCTATAACCCCACGATCGCTGTCAGTATTTTAGCCTCGCGTAACTCTTGACTACAAATGGAACTTTGTTCAGTTACTTGTAGACAAAACACAATACCAGGAATTGATATTTGGATGATTTTCGTAATGATTTGGCTTCTTTCTGGCTATTTTGATATTTGACAATTCCGGGCAGACGCCCTATACGGTAGTGGGTCTTAGGACCGCTACGCTAAACCTAAGACCAAGGTATCGGGGACCAGAGTATCGGTACGTTTTTGTGTTGTTAATATTGTTCGGGTTCCTGGCTGGCATGACACACCCTGATTATTCGTATTTGAGATTCTGTAATAAAATATGCAATCCGTATTCTGTATTTTTCAAAAGCCCGAAAATTTCCATCATTGTTTAATTTAAACTTATCGACAGGATGTTTTTTTGGATAGTCTGCTAAAATTCTAATCTTATCAAATATTGCTGACCTGACTTTTTCAGCTGCCTGAGGAGAATCACTTTTTATATGTTTTATCTGCTCTTCAAAAGACAATTTAGCTTGTATATCCCAGACAATTTTTATTTCACCCATGATTTGGACTCTTTTTCTACATCTTCATGTGAGACATATTTGCCGCTTTCTATCCGGGCATTCGCTTCTTCAATTTCTTTGTTGTATTGTTCTATGGATGTTCGTTGATGCGTTTTTTTCCATTGCATCAATTTATTTATCAATGACTGATCCTGAAGGCTGGCTAACCATTCAAGTAGTTCAAGTTTTTGTAATTGTGCATTACTCATTTTTATACTCGTTTTATCAAAGTTAACGATTTTTGAGCATTTTAGGATTACAATAAAGGATGATTTCTTTCTTCTTTCAATTTCTAAAGATACACTTGCGTAATGTTGTCAATGACAACATGCCCCCCATAAAGCGTAGTTTATAACGTATTGTTACCCCCTATAAGCCCATGATCACTGTCAGTAGTTTAGCCTCGCGTAACTACTAACTACAAATGGAAAACAGGAACTTTGTTCCGTTACTTGTAGACAAATGTTTGGATGGTTTCCACACTGATCGTAGATACTGTCTTAAAAAACAGATAGTACCATAACAATTAAAATCAATATTATGATAAATGTTCCTAATCCTAAATATGCCAACAACCTGACACTAAAATATTTATCATCATCATAAAAATCCTTGAACTTACCCTTGAAGCCGGATATCCCCCATTTAATAAAAGCCCCCAATAAAGCAAAATCTGATAAATACATAACTCTTTCTGATGCTATCTCCTTTATTCAAGAATATTCAAGGCTCCTCCGTTTATCACTTTTAAAGCTCCATTTGAATTAGTTTCATTCGAATTGTTTATTTGTATCTGGCCGGTAACTTCCAATTGACCTCCGGATATTATCAATTCAGATTGATCAACACCTAATATTTGTATATCAGAAGATTGTTGAGTTGAATTCACCAAAATAGAATGATCATTTATTACAACTTTATCTGATCCCCCCGGAAATGATCCGGCAGGCGTTCCTCCTTCAGACAAGGACCATACATTTGTATCGTTCCAGTTACCGGAAGCAATTGAGTAATATTTTTTGTTTGGGCCATGTATTATTATATAATCAATCAGACAGTTGCCGCTTGTTACACTGGTTCCTCTTGATGGGTAAAATTGAAGATGTGTTAAAAAACCTTCCCAATTAGAAAACTCAGAAAAATCCAAAAAATATGTTTTAAAGTCCGCATCATTTGCAGATATATTAAAAGAATAACTAATCCACTCTTTACCTGGAATGGCAAAGAAAAAAAGTGCTTTATTACTATTCGAATTATTCTTCATCCTAACCGTTATTCCTGATCCCCCTGTGATATTGATACTGAGACTATATCGATAAATATAATCACTATTTGATGTAATCTGGGCCTCAAGATATTTCCCTTCTTGCATTGAAACATATGAAGCTCCTAACTTATGATTCCAACCTAACAATTGATTGGAATTAAAATTCCATCCTAATTTATCATCAGGGAATTCAGAGGATGAATAATTAATGGCTAATTTAGAAAAATATGAAACAGAAGTATTATTAAAAGCTTGTATTGAATATGTGTACTGTCTGTTATATTTGATAGTCCTATCAATAAAGGCGACCTGATCAGCATTTAATGTATCGATTATTTCATATTCAATATTTGTATTTGTCTTTCTTAACACTCTATAACCAGTCTCTCCTTCAACATCATTCCATCTCAAATAAATTGATTTTTGGTCAATTAACTCATTTTTAGTTAAAGTTGGTAAAGATAAAGTATGTGGTTGACTAAGTTCATCCAGTTTTATAAAATCTATCAAGACATTTCCATTCGTTACAGATGTCCCTGTAGAAGGAAGGAACCTAAAAAACGATAACACCCCACTCCAATCCGGATTATTATTAAAATCAATATGATATATTTTAAAATCATTATCGTTTGAGGTAATATTAAAGAATACGGTTCTCCAATTCCCCCCAGCATAATACACAAAACCAGCCCGATTACTATCAGAATTATTCTTCATCCGAATCGTTATTCCTGCCCCTCCTGTGATATTGATACTGAGATTATATCGATAAATATAATCACTATTTGAAGTGATCTGAGTTTCAAGATATTCGCCTCCTTGTAAAGATAAGTACGACAATCCTTTTGAATGCCCCCACCCTAAAAGATCTGTAGTAAAATCCCAATTATTTATTGGGTCAGCAAAGCTTTCGAAAACAATAATATTTATAAATACAATTGTCAGGAGAATAGATTTTAAATTCATTGTTTTTATGTTTCTTAAAAATAATGGTAAAAATGTACTAATTGTTGGTTTCAAAAATCCATTTTAACAAAAAGATTCAGTAAATATAACCAAACAATTATAATATGACCTGATTTTCTAAACAATTCTTATAATTCCCCTACCCCAAAAGCGACTCCTTCAATCTCAAATACCCCCGGGTAAAATGTACGCCATTCTGGGACTCTCTCAGGTCAAAGCCAAACGCTCTTTTGCTCACCGCGATGATCGGGGGAGCCTGGATCCTTTTAAAATAATTCAGCTTGAATAACCTCCATTTATGTTCCAGGTCGGCAATAAATGCTGCCGTATCTTTGAAATGTCCGTCGATGATATGCTGGCCGCAGTGGATCGTGGTTTCCAGGCTGCCTTCTTTATACATTCTGAGGATATCCTCCGGATCGAGACGAAACTCAACGAAGGCCCGTACGAGCTTGTCATGATAAGGATAGAAGATGGGATCGCCTTTCCCTTCATCGACATTCTGATCGGCACTCAGCTCAGCCGAAGCCGGGATCTCAAATATGGCATCGGGAATTCGTTTTTTCTTCTGGTTGAGGAAGCGTCCGAGTTCATAGACTTCCAGTTTGTACAGGTCAGCTATCGGTGCCAGGGCGCCGTTGATATCGCCGTACAAGGTAGCATAGCCGAATGCTGTCTCAGTTTTGTTGCCATTGTTTACAAAAACTGCCCCTATGGCTGAAGCTACACCTGCCAGAATCCTGGAGCCTCTGTCTCGTGCCTGTATGTTTTCCTTGTTCAATCCTGACAACTTAACCGGAGTTTGAAGTTTCGTACCGTCAAGTTGTTCGAAACAGGAGGATTCGAGCTCCCGGATGGTATTTTCATAGGAAGTCTGAATGGAAATGGATGCATAGTGGATTCCCAGGTTGCATGCCAGATCATACGCAGCCCCTTTGGTGGTCTCGGAATTGAACTGTGATGGCATATTTATGGCAAAGATGTTCTCAGGTCCCAACGCTTCTGCCAGCAACGTAACGCTAAGCGCCGAATCTATCCCTCCGCTAAGACCAATTACGACCTTTTTGGAAGGCAGATTTTCGAAGAATTTCCGTATCCCAAAAATCAAGCCGGCATGGAGCTCTTCATTATCTTTTGCATCGCTGATCACAGGGTTTGAGGTTACCATGCTGTTCCCGTTAAACAGCTCAGCCCGGAGCACCTCCTCGGTATAGTCATCTGCTACGGTCAACAGAGTACCATCGGGATTGTAAATGGTGCTGTTGCCGTCAAAAAGGAAGATATTTTTCCCGTTGTTCTGTATGCCGGTGTTATTGGCATAGACAAAGTGTACCGGATGCTTCCGCAGGCGATCGCGCACCACCATATGCCGCTTGTTGTTTTTACGCCATGTCCAGGGAGAGCAGGACAGGTTCACAATCAGGTCGGCACCATTTTCCAGCAATATTTCAATGGGATTTATGGTGTAGTCGTCGCTCCACATATCTTCACAAAGTATAATGCCGATCTTTCGTTGTTGGCCATTGATCGTTATTTCAACCGGT
>JBNKDZ010000121.1:0-6544 GCA_050288525.1 Cyclobacteriaceae bacterium | reverse complement strand
CCATAAAATAGAAATTTCCTTTTTTATCAACGAGGAATTCAATGGTTCCTGCGCCTTCGTATCCAATGGCTTCAGCACCTTTTATGGCTGCTTCTCCCATCTCATCGCGTAATTGATCACTTACCACCGGAGAAGGTGTTTCCTCAATAAGCTTTTGATGCCTGCGTTGTATGGAGCAATCCCTTTCTGAAAGATGGCACACTTTTCCGAACTTATCCCCTATTACCTGTATCTCGACATGCCGGGGTTCTTCAATATACTTCTCCAGGTACAGACCTTTGTTACCGAATGCTGCTCCTGCTTCCATTTGAGCAGAGTCCCATGCTTTTTCAAACTCACTTTTTTTTCTAACGATCCGCATGCCTTTTCCGCCTCCACCGGCTGTTGCTTTCAGAATAACCGGATACCCGATCTCTTCGGCAAGCTTTATTCCTTCTTCCTCATCCTTCAACAATCCACCTGATCCGGGCACAACCGGGACTCCTGCCGCTTTCATAGTTTCCTTGGCAGTAGCCTTATCTCCCATCCTGTTGATCATATCCGGCGATGCGCCTATGAATTTTATTTTATTTTCAGCACACACGCGTGAGAATTCCGCATTCTCGGCCAGAAAACCGTACCCGGGATGGATAGCATCTGCATTGGTTATTTCAGCGGCCGCTATGATATTGGGAATATTAAGATAGGATGTGCTGCTCGGTGCCGGACCGATACATACCGCTTCATCAGCAAACCGGATATGCAGGCTTTCTCTGTCGGCAGTTGAATAAACAGCAACCGTGTTGATACCCATCTCCCGGCAGGTCCGGATAATGCGCAGGGCTATTTCTCCCCGATTGGCAATTAATATTTTTTTAAACACAGATATTGGAAATTTGTATAGGACATCAATAATCAGGAAGGATCAACAAGGAACAGGGGCTGATCAAATTCTACAGGTGATGAATCTTCAACCAGTACCTTTACAATCTTTCCGGATACTTCCGATTCTATTTCATTAAAAAGTTTCATCGCCTCTATGATACAAACCGTTTGTCCGGCTCTTACTGTATCGCCTTCATTAAGGAACGGATCGGTATCAGGATTTGGTGACCGATAAAAAGTACCGATCATAGGAGACTTGATTTCCAGATATTTATTGGTATCCTGAGTTTTCTCTTTTATCTCTGTAGGATTATTGTTTTCAGGAGGACTTAAAGTTGTTGCCGTTTCAGTGAAAGATTTCTCCTCGTTCGAATTTGCTGCGGTATTATTGATTACTGAATTTTTTCTAACGGCAATTTTAAATTCCTGGGTTTCTATATTCACTTCGTCCAGACCTGATTTTGAAATGAAATCAATGAGATCTCTGATTTCTTTTGCCTTCATGTGTCTATTTTTTTGTATTGAAAAGTTTCAAAAACTTTCCAAGATAATGAATTTTTCAGGACTTGCCCTACTTTTTGGTGTGCAAGGTTAAAATAAAATTTTTTAAGGGTACTGTTAACGTACCCTTTCCGAATATGTTCCGGTACGGGTATCTACCCGTATTAATTCCTCTTCATTAACAAACAAAGGCACCTGGATCTCAGCCCCCGTTTCCAGTTTGGCGGGTTTCGAAGCATTTGTGGCTGTATCGCCTTTCACTCCAGGTTCTGTATAAACGATCTTCAGTTCAACAAAAGGAGGAAGCTCAACACTTAGTGCCTTTTCTGTTTCTGCATGATAGATCACGTCCACTTCCTGTCCTTCCTTCAAAAACTGATAACCATCTATCAGATCTTGCTGAATAGCCACCTGCTCAAACGAATTGCTGTCCATAAAGTGGTATCCCATATCATCGTTAAATAAAAACTGATGGGGACGTCGTTCGATCCGTGCAGTGGTTACCTTCACGCCTGAGTTGAATGTGTTTTCAATAACTTTACCTGTTGTCAGACTTTTGAGTTTTGTTCTGACAAACGCACTACCCTTACCGGGTTTTACATGCTGGAATTCCACGATGGTGAAGAGATCATTATTAAACTCCAGGCAAAGGCCATTTTTAAAATCTGCAGTTGTAGCCATTAAAATATAGTTAGACTTCCAAATTTATACATCAATACTTGAAACAAGAATATTCAAATACGATAAAGGGGATGCTCCTCATCCCCCCGAAACTAAATATTCTGATATTATTAAGCCAGAACTTCTTTTTCCATTACTACCTTACCCTTATAATAGAGCTTTCCTTCATACCAGAAAGCACGGTGAGGCAAATGATATTCACCGGTTGTAGGGCATACAACCAGACTTTTTTCCTGAAGTTTTTTGTGTGTTCTTCTCTTATCTCTTCTGGTCCTTGATATCTTACGCTTTGGATGTGCCATTTTTATACAATTTATTTATGCTTCTTCTTTATTATTTTTAATTTATTCCATCTCGGATCAGCTTCCGGAGTTTCTTCTTCTTCCTCCTCCCCGATCTTCGATGAATAGATCATTTCATCTTCATCACCATCTTCATCACCATAACGCGGATGAAGTTTTTTCATGGGTATAGATACGGAGATCAACTCATAGATATATCTTGCTACATTTATCATCTGAGTATCCGGTGTGATTATTTCAATCGAATCGGATATTTCCTCAGGAGCATCCCCATATTTCAATATTATGGTTTCATTCAACTTCAAAGGATAATCGAAGGCATCCAGACTGCGGTCACAGATCAATTCAATCGTTCCGGAAATATCAAATACCAGGAGGACCATATTCTCCTTTTTATCCACTTCCAGACGAATGTCCAATGCTCCTTTTTCAAAAAAGCTGAACTCAAACAATTCAAAGAACAACACACTGATGTCCCAGGTGAAATGATGTATCCCCAATCCTAATCCTGACAGGTTTATATCATATGTACGCAGCACATTTTCCACCTTTTGAATTTTAAGTCCGCAAAGTTAGTTATAAAATTTAAAAATTAAAAAATTGAATGGATTAAGATTTAACAATTTCTGCCTTTTCCATTCTTTGCCTGGCAATATCTGCAGCCAGGAATATTGCTTCCCGCATGGAAGTCGGGTCTGCCACATTTTTTCCGGCGATACCAAAAGCCGTTCCATGATCCGGAGAGGTACGTATCCGCTTCAATCCAGCGGTATAATTTACGCCACGTTCGAAGCTCAGTAACTTAAACGGGACGAGTCCCTGATCGTGGTACATAGCCAGTATTCCGTCGTATTTTTTATATTCACCGTTTCCGAAAAAGCCATCAGCAGGAAACGGTCCAAACAACAGGTGGCCTTTTTTCTTCAGTTCTGTCATCAACGGAGAAATAACATCCAGTTCCTCCTGCCCCAGAAGCCCCTCTTCACCTGCATGCGGGTTCAATCCTAACAGGGCTATTTTTGGCTTATCGATCCCAAAATCGTTTTTTAAGGTATTGATGAGGATTTTCAATTTGCTTTCCAACATGCCCTTGTTAATATTTTTACTCACCACATTAAGAGGTATATGAGCCGTAACGACGCCGACACGCAGCTCCTCTGCGACCATCATCATCAAACTATCTTCTGCTCCCAGTTCTTTAGTAAGATATTCGGTATGTCCGATAAAGTTGAATTTGTCACTTTGAATGTTTTTTTTATTTATCGGAGCCGTAACTATGGCATCTATTTGTTCCTCTTTCAGATGTTTTACGGCCATTTCAAGCGATTTAAAGGCATATTTGCCTCCCTCTTCCGTTACAACACCCGGTTTTATCTCCACCATCTCCGACCAACAATTTAACACATTGATCCTTTTGGGATGTGCATTATTCACAGTTTTTACCTGACTGTAATTAAAATCATCAATCTTCATTATTTTCCGATAGAAGGAGAGCGCTTTTGTTGATCCGTAAATAACGGGGGTTATATGGTTCAGGATCCGGTTATCGGCCAGTGCTTTTACGACCACTTCAGGGCCTATACCATTCAAATCGCCAAGTGTAATACCGACAACAGGTTTTTGACCTCTTTCATTCTTACTATTTTGCTCCATATCTGATGTTCTACTAATTTCTTTTGTTAATAATACCCTGCAACACAAAAATCAACCCGAAATCAATTACAGAAAGCATGAAATATATGTTCCTTTCAAAATAATTCTGCAATTTGCACCTGCAATTTAATGGAAAAAACATATAGTTATATAAAATGACAAGGGTAAGACCTAAAAAGTTTCTCGGCCAGCACTTTCTAAAGGACCATAATATCGCGAAAAAGATTGCAGGTTCACTCACCGGGCATGGCGCCTACAATACGATCCTTGAAATTGGGCCGGGAACAGGGGTACTCACTCAATTCCTGATCAACGATAAAAAAAAACTGTATGTCTGTGAAATAGATCGTGAATCTGTCGCTTATTTAAAAGACCATTTTCTACCGGACGAATTAACAATCCTGGAAGGCGATTTTCTGAAGATGGACCTTTCCGAAACATTCACCGGGGACTATGCGGTAATCGGAAATTTCCCATACAACATATCAAGTCAGATCTTTTTCAAGGTCCTTGCGTGTCATCCGCAAATACCCGAAGTAGTCTGTATGATCCAGAAAGAAGTGGCCGAACGCATATGTGCATCACACGGTTCAAAGAAATATGGCATATTAAGCGTTTTGTTAGGTGCCTATTATGATATAAAAATATTGTTTAACGTTTCGCCAGGTGTGTTTAATCCTCCCCCCAAAGTTGAATCCGCGGTGATACGAATGCAGCTTAAAACAGGCTTTATTCTTCCGTGCGATGAAAAATTGTTAACAAAAGTGGTTAAACAGGGGTTTCAAAATAGGAGGAAAACCTTGCGCAATGCATTAAAACCAATAAATTTGCCCGAGAGTTTGCTGAATGATCCAATACTCGACAAAAGAGCGGAACAACTATCAGTGGACGCGTTTTTTTCCTTAACCAATAAAATTGAGGAGCATTGGAACCATTAACGCATTTCGAACTTACACAAGAGTTTCTCGACCGCTTTAAAGAGGCGGTTCAGACACATGAGGATGCGTTTATCCGGCAGAGCCTCCATGGCGTTATGCATGAGGATGTTTCTGCCTTGCTTGAGGAGCTCAATGCTGAAGACTCCAAATATGTACTAAGTTTACTTGAAAAGGAAATCGCAGGCGAGGTCATTGAAGATCTTGAACCGGATACAAGAGCACGATTCCTGTCGATTTTCACTCCCGGGGAGATTGCGGAATTTATCGATGTAATTGAAACGGATGATGCAGCGGACATTTTAAATGAGCTCCCTGTAAAAGTGCGTGAAGAGGTCATTGTCAGCCTGGAAAATCACGAAAAGGCCAAGTATATCATCGAACTTCTGCGCTATGATGAGGATTGTGCCGGTGGTCTGATGGCCAAAGAATTAATAAAAGCAAATCACAACCTCAACGTCGTTCAGTGCATCGAAGAAATTCGCAAACAGGCTGAAAACGTGCAGAAAATATATTCTGTTTATGTGGTGGATGACGACAACACACTTTTGGGACGTGTGTCGCTCAAAAAAATTATTCTTGCCAATTCAAACACAAAGATCCGGGACATATATGAACCTGACCTGATGTCGGTATATACCTATCAGAAAGAAGAAGAGATTGCTGACATCATCCAGCGTTACGACCTGGAAGCCATCCCTGTTGTCAATGTTCAGGGAAAACTCGTTGGCAGGATTACTGTGGATGACATTATTGACGTAATCACCGAGCTTGCCGAACAGGAAAGAAACATTATGGCTGGTATTTCGGAAGATGTGGAAGTGGATGACAGCGTTTGGATGCTTTCCAGAGCCCGTTTGCCATGGCTAATCATCGGACTTTTCGGTGGTTTGGTGGGAGCTCAGTTCATCGGGATATTTGAAGACGATCTGGCACAGGTAACGGCCCTGGCATTTTTTATGCCCCTGATCACAGCATCAGGAGGAAATGTGGGGATCCAGTCTTCTGCCCTGGTGGTTCAGAGTCTGGCATCCGTAACAACCTTCGAATCCAGCGCCTGGGATAAATTCTTCAAAACCCTGATCGTGGCCATCCTCAACGGACTAGTTATGGCTTCCCTGGTTTTTTTAATCATATTTTTGCTAAACAGCGATATAAGACTGGCAATGGTTGTATCGACTGCATTATTTACGGTAGTGATCCTTGCCTCCCTTATGGGATCCCTGGTTCCATTATTGTTGAATAAAATCGGATTTAATCCGGCACTTGCCTCAGGTCCCTTTATCACAACCACCATTGACCTGATGGGACTGGCCGTATATTTCACAGTAGCACATCATTTATATCAGATATAATACATGAAACATAAAATACTTATCAGTGATTCGATGCATGAATGCATCATTGACATGTTGCACGAAGCATCGTTTGAAGTTGATTATTTACCAAAAATTACCCGACAGGAGATCATTGATTCCATACATGAATATACAGGCATTGTAGTCCGAAGCAAGACATTTATCGACCGTGAGTTGCTTCTTCCGGCAACTAAACTCCGTTTTATCGCCAGAGCAGGGGCCGGAGTAGACCAGATTGACCTTGACTTCA
>JBNKDZ010000120.1:0-2849 GCA_050288525.1 Cyclobacteriaceae bacterium | reverse complement strand
CTTGCCTATATGGGACAGAATATTTCCAACTGGATGGGACTGATGATCGGTACGGATTCAATGCATCTGATGGATAACCTCATCAACAATTATAACAGGGGCACACGGGATAAGGATTTCGCTTCACTGGAATATGCCCGGTTATTTGATAACTCACAAGCCGATACAGATGCACGTTCCTCCTTTACCTATGACAACACCAAATCCTCAGCTTTAGGACTGAAGATCAATCAGAAAGTGCTGGGATGGAATGGTGAAGAAAATAAAAATTCCCTGATTATTGAATACTTTGTCACGAATATTACCGATTCGACAATCTCGGATCTGGATATAGGTCTTTTTGCGGACTGGGAACTGGGGAATTTTTATATGAATAAAGCCGCCTGGGATGAGACACATAATCTTGGGTATGTATTCTATGACAATACCGAGACACTGTTTGCCGGAGCAGCATTGTTAACCGGTCAGGTGGCAGACGGCTATTCTGTTGATGTAGGAAGTTTTAATGGAAATACAGGAGAAATCGACGGAGAATTTAACGATGTACAGAAGTACAGGATGTTATCAGGCGATCACGTCAAACATGCTGCCGGCGTTGAAGGAGCAGGAAATAATGTGGCACAGATCGTAAGCGGTCATCAGATAAGCCTTCTGCCCGGTCAGAGTGAAAAGATTGCTTTTGTGCTGACAGCAGGCAATTCACTCGAAAGCCTGAGAAACGAAGTGCAAAAGGCAAAAGCGTTGTACACAGATTATGTAAACAATCCTCCGGTTCTGGGGACTTTTTATGCCTGTACCGGCTCATCTGCTGAAATCGATCCCGTATCCGGGAATGTTTTTGAGTTCTATCAGGATCCGCAGATGACATTGCGACTCGACAGTAGCACCGTGTATACAACAGATCCGGTATCAGGATCCACGAATTATTATATCGTTAACACAGATCTGGGATATCGTTCTGATGTAGGGACTGTAATCGTGAAGCCGGGTGATCCGACAGCTTCCTTCATGCCTTCCACAGATACGTTACTGATCGAACAGGGAGAAATAGGTGAAATAAAATTTCATAACCAGTCGGTTCTGGATGGAGCATGGAAATGGAATTTTGGGAACGGGTATCAAAGTATTGTTGAAAATCCATCAACGGTATATACACAGGAAGGGCTGTATGACATATCTCTGATTGTATCCAATAAATATGAATGCAAGGATACAACACATATGCCTCTTGTTGTTGGTGTTCGTGGAGAGCGGCCTGTGGTACATGACCAGATTATATGTGAACATGATCAGGTAGCCATTCAGGCTGATAATACCGGAAAAATTGCCGTTTATGCAGATCAAACGCAAAAACAACTGTTGTATTCAGGAGATGCATTCCTGACAGATGCGCTTTCTTCTGATACTGTATTTTACATTACAAATATCGCCTCTACATATGAAAGTATTGCAATGCCGCTTTCAGTAGAGGTTGAAGCGATAGATCTGGGCTTTTCATATGCAATAGACACACTGGAAAGTAATGACAATGTGGTTGTAAAGGTTGTGGATGATGTTCCCGGATCCGGACTTCAGGGGTGGATGGTCAATGAAGCATTTTTCGGTAACGAAGAAAGCTTCCTGCTGGGTGTAGGGCACGAAAATATCCTTGTTAAACAAATAAAAATGAATGATTATGGGTGTATTGATTCTGTTGAATATACCATAGAACCTGTGACAAGTGTAACTCCAGTGGTAAATAACATGAAAATCTGTGAAGGCAGCGATGTGAAGATATCTCCCGAAAACGGAAAAATATTCAGGTTTTATGCAGATAATGACCTGACAGATCTGTTGCATGTCGGTTCAGAACTCAATGTTGAAGAAATAACTACCGGAACGAGCATCTTCGTTACAGGACTTGATGGTCTGATCGAAAGTGATCCGGCAGAGATGGTTATCAGTGTGAGCGACTTACAGGCATCCATCAATACCCAATCCGACAGTTATACCACTTCTGATCTCATTGAATTGCAGGATAATTCCATCGGATCAACAACTACCTACTGGTTTGTGGATAACATATTGACTGACAGCGTTCGTGTATTTTCTCCTGATTTCAATCAACCGGGTCAGTACACCGTCTCTATGATCGTTTATGATGAGGCTGGCTGTGTTGATTCAACATCACGAAACCTTCGTATTACCATGGTCACAGGTGTGGAAGAAAATATTTCCGAAGCGATCGGTATTTATCCGAACCCGTCTGTCGATTTTATTCAAATAAGCCTTGATGAATTGTCTGACAGGGATGCACGCATGGTTATTACGAATGTTTCAGGCAATATTGTTTCCGATCAAAGTCTGGGATTGACCGGTCAACCGGTACGAATAAATGTCTCCGGTTTCAACACAGGTATGTATTTAGTGAAGATTTTTTCAGAAGACCTCGTATATTTCGGGAAATTTCTGAAAAAATAGATCTATGAATATTCCCAAAGCGGAGATCATTACCATAGGGGATGAGATCCTGTACGGACAAACACTGGATACCAACGCCCATTTCATAAGCGAATTGCTTGGCAATGCGGGTGTAAAAATTAAATGGCGGACATCTGTTGGAGATGTCGAAGCGGATATTGTTAAAGCAATCGATCAGGCCTTCTTCAGGTCTGATATTATTTTGATCACCGGAGGTCTGGGGCCAACCCGCGATGACCTTACAAAACCTGTATTAGCAAAATACTTCGGGTCAGAGATACAACTGAATGAGAAAGCGTATGCTGAGCTGAAAGCACTCATGGATGCCAGGGGAAGAGAGCTGAATCAGCTGACAAGCCTTCAGGCCCATTTGCCGGAAAATTGTGAAA
>JBNKDZ010000119.1:0-6430 GCA_050288525.1 Cyclobacteriaceae bacterium | reverse complement strand
AGGATGATAATTAACAAATAATGATATCAGTTTGATGTAGCAAAAGTCATATCCCAAGGAAAATAACTTCTGATAATTACTTAGCAATTTGGTTTATTAAGATACTAATTAAAAAGATAAAATGTCTGCAATGATAAAGTTATTTAGAGGTGCAGGATTACTTTAAGTTTTACAGAAAATTTTTCAGTGATCTGAATTTATTTTACCTGATATTTGTATAAGTAGAAAAGAGTTCGGACATTTTTGATGTTAGGCAAAGAGAATGCAACTTTGAATTAGACGTTATATTTATTATGGATTTATTTGTTTTTAGTGAATAGGAAACGGGAGAATTATAAAAATGGAAAAGGAAACGATATACAAGCATCCCAACATTGTAATTACCTATTCTGAAAAGGGTAATTATCTACATGAAGTATGGAATGGCATAACAACTGATGATGTTTTTAACGGGATTATTGAGGAAATTTCAGAACTCCTGAGGGATAAAAAAGCGGATGGTGTGATCTTTGATGCCAGGGAGCACAAAGGGTTTAGCCCTAAATCACAGGAATTTGCAGCAAAAAAAATGGCGGAATATGCCAGCTTTCATGGATCACTAAAGCAGGCAATTATCGATCCCAAAGATGTCTTCTCAAAGTTTTCGGTCGATAGTTATGTTAAACTACTTGGAGCAATCAGCAGCAAGGTAGAGACACGTTTTTTCTTCAGGGAAAAGGAAGCGATTGAATGGTTGGAAAATGTAGATTAATTCAGAACCTTCGTTGCAACAATTGCCTGTTAACACAGGTCTTAGAGAAAAACCAACTATACATGAAATATTTATTTTTAACAGCAATATTTTTTGTTTTCGGTTGTACTTCCGACGAAAATGAAACGTTCATATTATCGGATCAGGAATATATTTTTAAAATCGACCGGACTCTGGATCCGGGCACAAAAGCTGTTAGTCAGTTTGATGAATCCGATTTTGTTGCGCTGGATCAGGCATCGGAGTGTTTTTTGATCTTCTCGGAAGAGGGTAAAAAGGTATCATTTATCGATGAGGGAATCGCGGGATATGCTGAAAAGAATATCCCGTTTCAGGTGAGTTTTTACCTGGATGAGGGGCTTTTTGCTGCAGGCAGACTAAAGATATGGAAGGATGGTGATGTGCTGAATGCAGAATACATGGTATTTGGCTCAGGAGTTCCTGTTCTGTCGGCTGTCAGGGGATACCTGGTTCTGGCAGATTAGCCGGGAATGGATCCGTTTTTTCATGACATTTTCCAAAAGATCTTCATCATCCAGAAGTTTTTGAATCAGGGATTCGATGTATTCAAGGTGTGGCCGGACTTCAGATGAAGCAGAGAACAAAAAGCTTTCAGGATCGAAGTGTATCTCATCCAGAAACAAACAACCATCTTCTGAAGCCAGGTACACGATCATGTTTTTCAAATTGAATGAACGATAGGTTATTTTTTTGCCTTTTTACATCTGATAAACCACCTCCTTTTGCCGTGGTTCGTGATTTCCCTTTCGCCGTGGTTCCTCACGAAACACCACTTTGCACTACCTTCGACAATATTAACCTGACAATGTCCCAAGACCTGTCAGCATTGAACCAGGCGGGTATACCCGAACCATTGTAAAACGAAAAATCCTGAAATCCTTTAATCGTAAAAATGCTGTTCAGACGATTTGCCTTTTTATAAAAAATCTTCGCCGTGGTTCGTCCTCATGTGAGACACGTGTCCGCACCTTAAAAATGATTTTATCTTCCTGTTTAAGAGCGGTTTATGTTTCTTCTCCTTGTCATTTTTCCTTAGGTTGACGGCTATGGTGTCTCACGAACCACCATCTTCGCACTACACATGAACAGAACTGTCCTACTAAGCAAAAATAAATCACCATTATCTTTTATTTTAATAGTTGATCAACTATATTTATAGTGAGTTAACTAAAAAAGTAATATTTTATTTATCAAAACAGATATAAAATGAAGGAACTAACCAAAGCTGAAGAACAGGTAATGCAGGTCCTTTGGAAAGTGAAAGAAGGTATCGTACGGGATTTGATCAGCCATTTCCGTGATCCGAAACCAGCTTACAATACCGTATCGACAGTATTGCGTGTGCTGGAAAAGAAAGGATTTGTAGATCACAAGGCATACGGGACCACCTATGTGTATTTCCCGCTGGTTTCCAAAAAAGATTATTCGGGATTTCAATTTTCAAACCTGATAAAAAATTACTTCAACGGATCGTTCCCGAAGATGGCAGCTTTCTTTGCGCATGAGAACAACATGAGCATGCAGGATCTGGAGGAAATGCTTTCAATCGCGAAAGAAGAAATGGAAAAATTCGAGGGAAGCCCTGAAGATAACACGAAAAAATAATCCCAAACAGCATGGAAAGCTTATTCATATACATCTTCAAGGCATCGATAGGGATCCTTTTGTTCTATCTGCTTTATGTCTTGCTCTTTGGAAAGGAAACCTTTTTCAAAGCAAACCGGTATTACCTGATCGCAGGACTGGTGCTCTCATTGTTACTCCCGGTGTTTACCTATTCCTATATCATTGATGTTCCGCTAAATATTCAACCCACAACAGGTGAAGTGTTTGATCCGGCTACGGGGAATATGCTGATCCCGAAAGGGAATGCATGGATTTGGACCGTACCATTCATACTATATTTAACAGGGGCAGGTTTGCTGGCATTACGATTATTTCGGGAAACAATACAGGTGATCCGGCTTATCAGATCTGGTGAACGAAATGAATTTAATGGTGTTACCGTAATCAATTCAGAAAAGGCAAAGACCCCTTTCTCCTTTTTTAATTATGTAATCATAGATACCGAAAAATATTCGGAAGAGGAATTCAGGAATATTATTTCTCATGAAAAGGTGCACATTCGTGAGCGGCACTGGATCGATCTTCTGATAATAGAGCTGTTAACAGTAGTGTTTTGGATTAATCCGTTAATCTGGCTTTATGAAAAGACCATAAAGCAAAATCATGAGTACCTGGCTGACCAGGGAGTAATCCGGCAAGGCTACCACCCCGGCCAATACCAGGCATTTTTAATTAATCAATTACTAGGGATAAATGTAATAGGTTTTACGAACAACCTGAACTTTTCCCTCAACAAAAACAGAATGAAAATGATGAAAAAAGAAAAAACGCCAACAATCAGACGGCTGAAATTGTTGTTGGTACTGCCCGTAATCTCCGTTTTGATCTTTGCCTTTGCAACGCCGGAGTACAGGATGAATGCCTTATCAGATACAGCTTCTTCAGACAAGGTGGTCGTAGAAGGCAAGTTGTTTAATGAAATAGACAAGACACCGATTGGCGGTGCTAATATCATTGTTCAGGGGAAAACTACCGGGACTATTTCAGATGGAAACGGGAACTTTAAAATTGAAGTGGACAGTGAGGATGTATTGGTTATCTCCTACGTAGGATATGAGACGGTGCGCATTAATGTGGATGAGCATACTTCAATAAAGGCAATGATAGCCATGAAACCTAAGGTTTATGACATCACTCCTACAGAAGTAGTTGCTCCTCCACCACCACCTCCGCCATCGGTTTCTGATGCACCACCGCCACCTCCGGTAGAGGATTCTCCGGAAGAGGTCTTTATAATTGTCGAAGAAATGCCGGAATATACCGATGGAGGGACAAAAGGTTTTATTCAGGATGTTGAAGCGCATGCGGCTGAATTTATTGCCAAAACAGGCTTTAAAGGGAAGATATTTATGCAGTTTACCGTTGACACGGATGGATCGGTCAAGGAAATAGGCGTAGCCAGATCCACTTCGACAAATGATAGTAATGCTACAGGAGAGGAGTTAAGCAAAGCACTCAGCTCGATCGTAAGCGGATTAGATCCGTGGAATACCGGCAAACAGCGGGGAAGAAGTGTGAAGGTGCGAATGGTTCTTCCGATAAATTTTAAATAAGCAATAAAACGAATACCAGTATCCGGAGGTGGCATGGCTGCTTCCGGATATTATTTCAGATCCCGATCCCACTGGTGCAATCCCTCACTAAAATCATGGATCATAATTCTGCCCTCCTCATAGGTACCCCAATAGAAATCATTATCCGGACTACCATACAAACATGAATTCGATCCTGCCTCCTGGATGGTCCCTGCACTGTTTTTGCTTATTCCCGGGAAATACACAATAATGTCGGTATCCATAATGGCATAGTATCCCGTAAAGGTCGGTTTTTCGAGTCGGGTATCTCCTTCATACCCTTCCCAAACTTCATAAAATTCAATGCTTCCGTCAGGATGGAAAAGGATATCACACCCTCCGGCACATGAGCCGGGTGCCGGATTCGATAGCACTTTATCGATTGTATGACCGTCCAGAATGAAGTTAATGAATGCCTTTTGTTTCCGGATATTGTCCAGATCGTGGTCGGAAAGGATCTTTTCAATGCGTTTGGGCTGTAGCTCAACTTCTTTTTTAAGATGACGGATGATCTCGTGGATGTCGCTTTTCCAGTAGTTCAGTGCTAAAACACAGGCCATGTTGTGATGTGCATACACATTGTTGTCGTCAGCCTCAATCGCTCTGGTAAAAAAATCCATGGCTTCTTCGTAATGAGCACGCACCATTTCCTGATACCCTGTTTTGTTTAATACCTGGGAATCGTTTTGTGAGAAAGCCGGAAAACGGATCAATAAAAAGCATATAAATAGCATCTTCCGGACAGTAAAAATGCTACGATCTATATTAATCATGTGTTACTATTTTATGTAAATAAAAACAAATTATTCTATTTGTTTTAAATAGTCAAATAATCCGGTCCTCCTTCGCTGTGGTTCGTGTTCTCCTCACTTCGCACAATTCAACTTCAGAACGTGCCGAAAGTGATTAGAAAGCCATGTCCAGGCAATTACATTGCGGGTTCAGATTCGAGAAATTATTATAGTTCATCATCCTGGGAAGTAGGGACTTAGTGATTTCTGGTTTTGATTCGCTATTGAAAAAAGATACATTAAAACGATGAGACCAATATCAATTTTAATACATATAAAGGATTTTAAAAACGTAATATGATTAAGAATATCATCATATTCATTACTTCTGTTTTGTTGATTGTATTCTTTGTTTACGGATATATCATGAATATCAGGGTTTCACAATTGACGGAATCAATGGAATATCAAAACAATCGGATCGGGGAACTTGAGATACTTCTGCAGGAATGTCAGAACAGGGATAGTGTAAATCATCTTTCAGAATAATGGATAACTGGATTTTATTAAATAGTATTATATCAGTCTCTTTTGTGCTTTTTGGATTCCTGATAAAATTATATTTAAGGAGATACAAACTGAATAATATGCGAAAAGTACTGAGCTTTAGCGCTTTTTATCTGAAGTTTTCAGCTAATGTATTGATTGTATTTGGTGCTTTAGCATTTATTGCTTCTGTTGTTGCATTATTTATTGGCTTGTTTATCTGATAAGAAATTAGAATATTTCCAAGAATATGAAAAACGATTGAAAAGTAGTTGTCGATAACAATCTCTTTGGAGGGATCATAACAATATACCATATCTTTTATGAAACACTTTCCCTCGCTACAACCGCTTTGAAAAGCAAATACTGTTAGGCATGTCCTTATACTGTCCGTAATTTTCTGTTCTGGTATACCCGGAGCTTGTGTATAATCCGATGGCCTGTGTTTGCCGGACAGCTGTTTCAAGTACAGCTTCTGTGAACCCCGATGCTTTAGCCAATGCTTCCAGTTCGGACAGAATTTTTCTGGAAATACCTTTACCCCGGTATCCCGGTCGTACAAACATGCGTTTGATCTCAGCC
Organism: Cyclobacteriaceae bacterium; assembly: GCA_050288525.1. Classification (GTDB taxonomy): domain Bacteria; phylum Bacteroidota; class Bacteroidia; order Cytophagales; family Cyclobacteriaceae; genus JBNKDZ01. Next base: position 599 of record JBNKDZ010000119.1, on the reverse strand, counting down.
GAATGGTCGTTAAACGGTTTAAAACTTCCGCAACCAACAGCTTCATTGTTCATGATCAATAAAACCACAGGCTGATTTGGATCAGGCAGGTTGAATTGATTATATTGTTTCTGTGTGGCTCCATATTGCGCATAAAGTTCTTGATCAAGGTCTTTGATCAGGGTGATGAACGCAGGATCACTTGCGGTAGTCCGGATTATTTTCTGATATTCGCTCATGCTATTTTCAGGTTTGAATAAAAATCAGCATTTACTTTTATTAAACAAACAACCGGATAACAAAAAATGGTTTTAAGAACTTAAAATTAAGTGGAATAAAAGGATCAGTCTGTAAATCTGGGGGAGAGGTAGTATGGCAAAGCGCGAAGCGCACAGCGTATTGTTTGTAAAAAGGCAGGATATTTAATTTTAGTGATACCAACCTGACAGCGTCCAAAGACCTGTCAGCGTTAATTTAGACGACACCACTCAACATTTCATAACGCTCCAATTTTGTCTGAAGCAGAATTTTCAGAATTACAGAATATACGAATTAGGTTATTGTCAGCTTGCTACTTTCTCAAACTCCAATCTACTCTTTGCCCTATAAGCTCTGCTCTT
>JBNKDZ010000118.1:0-4893 GCA_050288525.1 Cyclobacteriaceae bacterium | reverse complement strand
AAAGCGCGCTAAGAAGGAGCGCAAAGGGCGCCAAATAGCATGTCGAAATATCTGATTACTCTTATAAATTTTGGAACTAAAAAAAATCCTACGAAGGGGGGGTAAAAAAGTTTCGTATATGTCTTTATCTATTTATGTAAGACTAATAATCTATTAACAGTTGAAAGGAAACATACATAATGAATATCTGAACTATAAAGCATCTGATTTTGCTTTGGATGAGACATTCATTGACTGGATAAAAAATCCGGCGAGCAAATACAGGTTTTTTTGGGAATCATGGTGTCATGATTACCCCAGCCGTGAAGAAGAAACCAATAAAGCCAGAATTATGGTACTGGCACTTCAGTTTGATCAGAAAGATACTGCTGCTGATGAAATTGAAAAAAGCTGGCAGCAACTTAAGGAAGGAAAAGTCAATAAAAAGAAAGAAAAGGGTTCAGGGAATAAGGGGATTTTTCGGATGGCAGCGATACTTGCACTGGCAATATCGTTTACTTTTATTCTGAACAAACCAGATGTTGCTCCTCCTATAATTAAGTATACAGAAGAAATAGTGAAAAAAGAAGCTCTGGCCGGACAGAAATTATCGCTGTATCTCCCGGATGGCTCAAGAGTGAAGCTGAATGCAGAGTCATACATTGAATATCCGAAGGAGTTTGCATCAAATATCAGGGAAGTTAAATTGTGGGGAGAAGCCTTTTTTGAAGTCGAGAAAGATCCGGACAGACCTTTCAGGGTTAGGATAGGCGATGTGACAACCGAAGTATTGGGAACAGCTTTTAATGTGAACTATTATCCCGATTCACCTCAGATACAAATTGCCCTGGCGGAAGGCAGCATCCGCATTTCAGGTACTAATGACGAAAAGGAAGGGATTGTGCTGACCCAGGGAGAAATATTAACCATCAATAAGAATGACAGGGATTTCAAAGTATCAAAATATGATGAAGAAGAAATTTTAGGATGGAAGGAGGGTGTGCTGCATTTTGATAAAATATCCTTTGAAGAGGCTATTAGCAGGATGGAAAGATGGTATGGCGTAACGTTTAACATTACGGAAAAAACTACCCTTGATCCTTCCTGGAGATTTTATGGAAAATTCAAAAATAAAAGTGTGGAATACATACTTAAAGTTATCAGTTACCCGGACCTGTTTAACTACAGGATTAAAGAAGACACAGTAATTATTTATTAATCTAATAGACAATATATGGAAGAAGAAAAGACTATGCTATGAATTAATGGAAAACCCAAAATGTATGATTGAAATACATTTTTCAAACCAAAATTATGAAATGTTGAATATTAATGAGATTAAGGCATGAAAACAAATTTACCAAAAATACCACGATTATGGAGGTATATTTATCTAGGTATGTTTTTTCATTGTTTGTTTGCAGGTGCTGCTGTTGCTGAAACAGTAAGGAAGTCTGCGCAAAGTATTGAAGATATATACCTTTCAATTGAAGCGGAAAGTAGCGATCTGGAGGAAATATTTACTCTGGTAAGTGAAAAGACAGGATTTAATTTTCATTACAAATATGATATTGCCAAAGATCATATTTTAAGCGTAAAATTAAAAGATGTCACGCTTGGAGCTTGCTTGCGATACATTTCGGATGAGACAGGTTTAAGTTTTAGAAGAATCAATGAAACCATCCATGTTGACAAAGTAAGAAAAGCAAAATCTGCTGTAACTGAGATCATTACCAGTCAGTCAGAGATTAAAGTTTCTGGTAGAGTTACCATTTCCGGGGGAGAGGAAAGCCTTCCGGGTGCTTCTGTGTTTATCAAAGGAACAGTAGTAGGTACCACTACAGATATTGATGGGTACTATTCCATCACAGTGCCGTCATCAGAGTCGGTTCTGGTATTTTACTTTTTAGGATATGTATCCGAAGAGATTGTTGTAGGAGATAAAACAAATATAAATGTTGCTCTGGAAGAAGACACTACTGCTTCGGAAGAAGTGGTAATTGTTGGTTATGGTGAGCAGAAAAAGGAAAGTGTGGTTGGTGCGATCACCCAGACAACAGGAGAAGTTCTCGAACGATCAGGTGGTATATCCAACGTAGGTGCTGCATTGACAGGTAACCTCCCGGGTGTAATTACCATGTCAAGTTCAGGGTTGCCTGGTGAAGAAGATCCGATGATCCTGATCCGTGCAGCCAGCTCATGGAACAACAGACAGCCACTCGTATTGGTAGATGGTATCGAACGTCCTATGAGTAGCGTGGATATCAGTTCTGTAAAATCCATCTCTGTTTTAAAGGATGCATCCGCAACAGCAGTATTTGGTGTAAAAGGAGCGAATGGTGTGATTCTTATCACCACCAAACGTGGTAAAGAAGGGTCAGCAAAAATTGATGCTTCAGTAACCGCAACCCTTAAAGCACCTTCCAAACTGCCGAATAAATATGATTCATATGATGCTTTAAGAGCTCGTAATGTGGCAATAGAACATGAATTAGGCGTTTATCCGGATTCATGGGCATATATTAAACCACAGAATATCATTGACAAATACCGTTACCCTGCCAATTTTGCAGAATCGGAACGATATCCGAATGTTGATTGGCAAGATGCACTTTTTAAAGATCACGTTATGTCATACCAGGCGAATGTAAACGTATCGGGTGGTACTGATTTCGTGAAATATTTTGCTGCGGCGGATTTTGTTCATGAAGGAGATATTTTCAGGATTTGGGATAATGGACGTGACTATGAATCGGGCTATGGATATAACCGACTTAATGTTCGAAGTAACCTGGACTTTAAACTTTCAAACACAACTGTTTTTAAAGCCAATTTGGCTGGATCGAATGGAGCAAAGCAAAGTCCGTGGGGACAAACAAATTCAGGAGATTGGGCAGTAGCTCAGCAATGGGCAGGAGCCTATAATATCGCACCGGATGTATTTTTGCCACAATATGCAGATGGCTCATGGGGATATTACCCGAACATTTCAAATGTTTCCAACTCTGCATCAAATTTAGCACTTGCAGGTGTGATGACAAGTACAACAACACGTCTGAATACGGATTTTATTCTTGAACAGGATTTGAAAGCAATTACAAAAGGGTTGACTTTCAGAGGTTCTATTTCATGGGATAACGTATTTGTTGAAAACAACCGTGGAGTAAATGACCTGTTTAATGATGCCCAGCAAAAATGGATTGATCCGGATACAGGAACAGAATTCTATAAGCAGGAGTACGATGATAATAACAAATTTGACTTTATGCAGGGCGTACTGTGGTCTACAAACGGTGGTAGTGTGGATGATGGGCAGACTCAGCGCAATGTAAACTATCAGATGCGATTGAACTGGGCACGTGGATTCGGGAAACATAATATAACCGGTATGGGTATGGTAAGCCGCGAGGAACGTGCAACAGGTAGTCAGATCCCTAACTATCGGGAAGACTGGGTATTTCGTGCAACATATGACTACGCTACAAAATATTTCGTGGAGTACAATGGTGCCTATAACGGTTCTGAAAAATTCGCCCAGGATTATCGTTTTGCATTCTTCAACTCTGGAGCTTTGGGATGGATGATTTCTGAAGAATCATTTATGAAATCCCTGGGATTTTTAGATATGATGAAATTGAGGGGTTCTTATGGTGAGATAGGTGATGATGATGTAAGGATAAATGGAATACCACTTCGTTTTATATATATGACACAATGGTCGTATGGTGGAAATTCATCACTGGATTTAAACCAAGGTACCAGTCCATATACTTGGTATAGAGAAGCTGCATTGGGAAATCCGGATGTTCGATGGGAGACTGTGAAAAAATTGAATGTAGGTATGGACTTTGAAATTTTTGGTGGATTGTTCGCCGGTAGTGTTGATGTATTTCGTGACGATCGTGTGGATATTCTTGTTGATGGTAATACTCGTGCTGTGCCTTCATATTATGGTGCAACTCCTCCAACAGCTAATCTTGGTGAAGTACGTGCCGAAGGTTTTGAAGTTGAATTGAACATAAATAAAGTGTTTTCGAACAATTTCCGCTTGTGGGCTGACCTTAATATGACACATGCCAAAAATACCATTCTCGAAAGAGATGATCCGCAATTGTATCCGGATTACAGAAAACAAGCCGGATTCAGTATAAATCAAACAAGAACGTTTGTTGATGCAGGATATCTGAATACATATGATCAACTGTATGGTAGTACTATTCACGACACAAATGATGGATATAAAGTACCAGGAGATTATAAAATAGTTGACTTCAACGGTGATGGTGTTATTGATGATTCTGACAGAGTACCTTATGGTTATTCTGATACACCTCAGAATACCTATAATGCAACTGTCGGTGTTGAATGGAAAGGATTGAGTGCATTTGTTCAGCTTTATGGTGTATCAAATGTTACACGTGATGTGCCTCTTAACAGTTTTGGAAGCCAGTTGAACACCGTATATGATATGGGTACATGGTGGTCAGAGGAAGTTCCAAACGCAGATGTTACAGTTCCGCGCTGGTTATCTACACCAAGTTATCATAACGGAACACAATATCTTTTTGATGGATCATATATCCGACTGAAGAATGCTGAGATAGCCTATACCTTTACAGAAGGTGATTGGATTAAGAATATTGGTGTCACTTACTTAAAGATTTATGTAAGTGGTAACAACCTGTGGGTATGGTCAAAAATGCCGGATGACCGTGAGAACAATTTTGCAGGAGCAGGAGGTCAGGGTGCTTACCCAACGATGAAACGGTACAATTTAGGTATCAGGTTTACATTATAAAAATAGAATACAATGAAACAGATATATAAAACTTTTTTATGGAGTAGTTTTCTATCCATAATGATGTTGGTAACTTTTTCTTGTGAGAACTATCTGGATAAGGATCCGGACTCAAT
>JBNKDZ010000117.1:0-9155 GCA_050288525.1 Cyclobacteriaceae bacterium | reverse complement strand
CTTTTCCAGATCATCTTTATTCTGAACAAACGGATTTAGGAATCCTAACAAATAAATTATCCCAATTGGGACCCCAAGTCCAATTATTATAGCAAACGTATAATTTTTTTTAATCTGTGGAATTATTGCTGCAGATCTGCTTGGCATATCGAGTACTTCATAATCGGATTCCTGAGAAGCTTTAGCGATGCTTGCGTTTACTTTTTCTGTTAATAACATCACATAAAACTGCTCATTTAGACTGAAAATGCGTTTAAAATCACTGAATTCTCTTTCCTCACCAAGTAAGTCTTTGATTGAATTGAGAAGCACATTTATCCTGTCATTTATCTCCTTGATCTCAAAATTATTTTTTTCTTTTAACGTCTTTATATTTTCCAATATGCTTTTCTCATACTCTTCTAATTTGTCCAGCGATTCCTTATTCTTATATTCATATAATGGACTATTCTTGTATAATTTAATGTTTCTGGTTCTTTCATCCATTCTGAAATTGATATAATCGTGAATTAATTCATTTAAAAGAGATGATTCAACTCCAATAGTATTCGGAGCAATCACCTCCTCCTGACTTTTATTCATTATATAATTATTCAGATAATCCAGATAATTGTTCGTTACATGAATTTTATATTTTGTTTCTTCCAGTTCATTTATTTTTAAAAATAATTTTTCAGATCCTTTGGATAAATCAATATTTGATAATTTAAGCTGTTGAAGCATTTTTCCTAATACAATAAGTGAATCAGATATATAATCCAATTGAGTATCAATAAAGCCTATCGTTTTTGTTGCAACAACATTTTTATCGACAATGGACTTTTCCTCAATTACATCACCAATTTTTCTCAGAAAATCAATTTCTTTCGGAGGAGTTTCACTTGTTAACGATAAACTCAATACTGCTGAACCTTTAGCAACCCAACCTACGTTTAATTTACCTCTATAAGTTGCGATCAAATTGTTAATATTATTTACCTTAAATAATACCCCCTCATTATATCCATCATCATTATTTATTTCATATTTAATGATCTTAAACTTCCAGTTATTAATAATATTCCATTTATTAAATAAAAACGTTTTCCCCTCCAGATACTTTTGCCAAACAATATCTTCGGTATTTAATGCAAACTTATTCCCTTTCAAAAAACGACATTCAAACAAAACCTCGTATGGAATATTTAAACTTGTTGAATCATTTAATAATTCAATTGGAGAGTTTTTATATAATTCTGTTGTCTTTACATATCCCTTCCTATAATAAAAGGTATCCCAGTTTAACCTTTTAATAGTTTGAGCAACTACACTATTCGAACGTAAAACTGTTGTTTCACGATGAATATCCTTTTCTGTTGAGAAATACTCACCCCCTTGAAAAACACCAGCAAAATCTCTTGAGGCCTGTTTGTAATACTTTTTTGAAAGTATTGTAGTATTTATATTATATACCGGGGTTGTGTATCTGTTAATCAAATAAGCAATTAAGGTTGATAAAAGAAGAGAACCAAGAACCCAATGCCACTTAGACAGAATTTTAAAAAATAATTTTCTGACATCATCAAATTCCGATCGTTGTTTTTTATTCAAATTTTCCAATTTCTACCTATTTATTGATATCAAATTCATGACTGTAATAACTAAAGATATTGAAGATAATATAAGTCCTATATTCTGTGCGAAATATTTTTTAAATGGTTTTTGTTTTAAAGGAGGTATAATTATGATATCACTGGGGTGTATATAATAAAATGGAGAATTTACAAAATCTTCCTCCAGAAGGTTTACATAAAATACCTTTGCTTCATCATTATATTGTCGAATAATTTTAATGTTTTCCCTATCCGCAAACTCTCCTAACCCTCCTGCCAGTCCAATTCCTTCCAGTAAACTTACCCTGTTATCATAAGTAGAAATAGATTCGCCATCACCCAGTATTTCTCCAAGAACTGTAAAACGAAAGTTTAATAATCGCACTCGTACAACAGGCTCCTCAAGGTACTCCTGGGCAATTTTCTTTATTTCATCTTCAGCCTCATAAATGGTCTTTCCCCCAAGTTTAATTTTACCAACAACCGGAAATTCAATATTTCCTTCCGAATCTATTAAATATCCATGCAATGATCCGGAATTCCTGGTTGCTGTAACTCGAGATTCCGGAAGTCCCCTGGACAAGAAATCATATTCACTTGGTGTCAGACTATTAATTTGTATACTTAATACATCCTCATGCTGTAATTTATACTCATAAGGTTTTATATAATAATTCCTTAGTATCGAATCCTTTTGGGCTGGCCCATACAAATCCGTTTTCTCCTGTAAATAAAGCGTTTTCTTGTTTGATATACAGGAATAGGATAATAGTACAACAAGAATAAAAGTGAAGATCTTATAATTTTTAAACACCTGAGCCAATTTTTTTTGTAAAAATAATGGTAATTTCAAATAAGCTATGTATTAATCGCAGAAATCTATAACGACAGGTACTGCATTTTTTGTATTTTATTGCGAAAAACGCCTTTTATATCATAAAACAAGCCCTGTTCCAGAGAAATATGTTCAAAATACGATTCCTCTAAATTAGTATATTTCTTGTGATTCACCGCAAGAATAATCACATCATAAATGATATTGGGAGCAGATATTAAGTTTATCCCGTATTCAGTTTTAAATTCATGCGGATCTGCATACGGATCCATAGCATCAACATTGACACTAAAACTTTTAAGTTCCCGGATCAACTCAGGAATTTTGGAATTCCGTATATCACTGACGTTTTCCTTAAATGTCACTCCCATTACCAGCACATTGGTCTTTTTTAGGGATTTGTCCTGATCAATAAGATGCTTCACTACTTCACGGGCAATATTTTTATGCGTATTATCATTAATGTTTCTTCCCGCAGTAATTACTTTTGCATAATAACCCAATTCATCTGATTTATATGTCAGATAATACGGGTCTACTCCAATGCAGTGCCCTCCAACCAATCCTGGTGAAAATTTTAAAAAATTCCATTTTGTGCCTGCTGCTTCAAGAACCTCATAGGTATTGATATCCATTTTTTTGAAAATAATGGACAATTCATTCATTAAAGCAATATTAAGATCCCGCTGCGTATTTTCGATGATTTTGGATGCCTCGGCTACTTTAATCGAACTCGTCTTGTGGATACCTGCCTTGATTATTGATCCGTAAACAAATGCTACAACTGAAAGTGTTTCTTCATCACAACCACTTACAACTTTCTTGATTTTTGTTAATGTATGTTCTTTATCTCCCGGATTGATCCTTTCCGGTGAATAGCCAACAAAAAAATCCTTTTTATATTTCAATCCGGATGTTCTCTCAAGAACAGGAACACAATCCTCTTCGGTACAGCCTGGGTATACCGTTGACTCAAACACAATTATATCTCCGGGTTTCAATACCTTACCTACTGTTTCACATGCTGAAAGGAGCGGAAAAAGATCTGGTTTCTTATGCTTGTCAATAGGCGTTGGCACTGCTACAATGTGAAATGTAGCTTTGCCTAATTCCTCTGATTTATCCGTAAACGAAATATCACACCCTTCAAATTCCTCCGGATTCAGTTCATTGCTGGGATCAATACTATTTTGCATCATTCCAATTCTTTTGGAATGGATATCGAAACCGACAACTTTAAATTTTCTTGCCAATTCCAATGCAACAGGTAACCCTACATACCCCAAACCAATCACAGAAATTGATTGCGTTTTATTTCGTAAAGATTCAATCATAAAATTCATTTAATAATGGCACAAAAATAATTATTAACGCTTCATGTCCTAACTATTGGTATTTTCTTTTTATATCCTTCGTCTAATTACGTATTTTTGCTGCCCAAATTCAATTTTACTTTTTATATGGCTGAATATAATCATAAAAATATAGAAACAAAATGGCAGGAATACTGGGATGCCAATCAGGTTTTCGAAGCAGAAATCGATGAAAATAAACCGAAATTTTATGTACTGGACATGTTCCCTTATCCTTCCGGTGCAGGCCTTCATGTTGGTCATCCGCTTGGATATATTGCATCTGATATCGTTTCCCGTTTCAAACGATTAAAAGGATTTAACGTCCTTCATCCAATGGGATTCGACGCATTTGGCCTTCCAGCGGAACAATATGCCATACAGACCGGTCAACACCCTGCAATAACAACCGAACAAAACATTAAAAGATATAAAGAACAGCTCAAGAAAATAGGTCTTTCATTCGATTGGAACAGAGAGGTTAGAACCTGCGATCCGGGATTTTATAAATGGACCCAGTGGATATTCGCGCAATTGTTTGAAAGCTGGTACGACCAAAAACAACAAAAAGCCTTGCCCATTAGCTCCCTTATTGATCTTCTTGAGAAAAACGGGAACACACAAATTAACGCGGCATGTGACGAAAACACACCCGAAATCAGCGCTGAAGACTGGGCGGGATATTCTGAACAGGAAAAGGAATTATTTCTGTTGAATTACCGGCTAACATACCCCGCTGATGCCATCGTAAACTGGTGCCCTGAACTTGGTACCGTGCTGGCAAATGATGAAGTCAAAGACGGATTCTCTGAACGGGGCGGATATCCTGTTGAAAGAAAAAAAATGCGCCAGTGGATGATGCGTATTACAGCGTATGCCGATCGTCTGCTGGGTAACCTTGAAAAACTTGAGTGGTCAGAATCCATGAAAGATATGCAGACAAACTGGATCGGCAAATCAAAAGGATGTGAACTGGATTTTAAAGTTGCCGGGAAAGACATTACACTTACTGCTTTTACAACCAGATCTGATACTATTTTTGGTGTGACATATGTGGTAATTGCTCCTGAACATGAACTTGTAGAAGAACTTACCACTCCCGAACAAAAGGCAGAAGTCGAAGCGTATGTAAAATCTGCAATAAACCGGTCTGAAAGAGAACGGATGACAGAAGTAAAAACTGTATCTGGCGTGTTTACCGGTTCTCATGTAGTAAATCCTTTCACCGGAGAGGAAGTTCCGTTATGGATTGCCGATTACGTACTTGCCGGCTATGGCACAGGTGTTGTCATGGCTGTTCCGTCATCCGATGACCGGGATTTTCGTTTTGCAAAACATTTCGACCTTGAGATCAAATGCATTATCGAAGGTACAGAAGAAATGGAAAATCCGACCGATAAAAAGCATGGTAAAATGATAAATTCAGATTTTATCAATGGAATGGAATCGACGGATGCCATTCAGGCTACCATCGATCATGCAGAAAAACAAGGATTCGGTAAAGCTAAAATAAACTTCAAGATCCGGGATGCGGTTTTCAGCAGACAACGGTATTGGGGAGAACCTGTTCCGGTTTATTATACGGAAGATTCGATCCCGCATCTTATCGACATATCCGAATTGCCGCTGGAACTTCCTTCTGTTGATGAATACAAACCTACCGAAACCGGTGAACCCCCTCTCGGAAGAGCCAACAACTGGAAATATAACGATAAATTCGCATATGAATTGACAACGATGCCGGGCTGGGCCGGGTCAAGCTGGTATTTCCTCCGGTATATGGATGCAAATAATCCGGATGCTTTTGTAAGTGAAAAATCCGTTAAATACTGGAATTCGGTTGACCTGTACATCGGAGGTACTGAACATGCTACCGGACATCTTTTATATTCCCGGTTCTGGAATATGTTCTTGTATGACAGAGGGTTTATTTTTCATGAAGAACCATTTCAGAAACTAGTTAATCAGGGCATGATCCAGGGACGGTCAAATATTGTATATAAATTAAAAAGCGAAAATACCTTTATCTCTGCCGGACTTAAGGATCAATATGATACGATCGAGCTCTATGCAGATGTAAATATTGTCAATAATGACCGATTGGATATTGAAGCTTTCAAAAACTGGCGTGCAGAAAATGCAGATGCAAAATTTATCCTTGAAGATGGCCAGTATATCTGCGGGACACTTGTTGAAAAAATGTCCAAATCAAAATACAATACGGTCACACCCGATGACATGATCGATAAGTATGGTGCGGATACGTTGCGCATGTATGAAATGTTCCTGGGACCACTTGAGTTATCAAAACCATGGAATACCCATGGAATTGACGGTGTATCGAAATTCTTAAGGAAACTTTGGAACCTGTTCTACGATAATAACGGGGCATTTTATGTATTGGATTCCGAACCGACTGCCGAAGAATTAAAGATATTGCACAAAACGATCAAGAAAATACAGGAAGATATTGAGCATCTTTCTTTCAACACATCAGTAAGTGAGTTTATGATCTGTGTCAATAGTCTCACACAGCTCAAGTGTAACAAAAGAAAGATCCTGGAACCTCTACTGAAAGTCTTGTCTCCATTTGCACCACATATATCCGAAGAATTGTGGCAGACACTCGGACATTCAAAAAGCATTATTTACGAGCAATACCCGACACTGAATGAAGACTTCATTAAAGAAGAATCGCATGAATATCCGATCATGATCAACGGTAAAATGCGTACTAAAATCAAGTTCGCTCTGAACCTTTCAAATGAGGAGGTACAAGAAAGTGTGCTTGAAAATGAGACCGTTCAAAAATGGGTTGAAGGTAAAATCCCCAAGAAAATCATTGTTGTACCTAAAAAGATCGTAAATATTGTTGTGTAGCATTACCGGTGATTATATCTTTTGAAAAGATAATACGCCGGTATACCTGTTAGAATGGCCGCAATAGCAATAAGGGATTCAACAGGTCGCTCCAAAAATGACAATATCAGGATCAGAAGGCTTGAGCTAATAAATACGATTGCCGTAAGCGGGAAGCCCGGCAGTCTGTATCGGCTCATCCCGGATTTTCTCAACTTGTAAACCAAAAATACTGTGATTACAGGGAATATACCCAGAGCAAATCCCATATAGGTGAGAATCTGGTCAAACGTTCCTGACAGGATAATTATAACTGATATTACCGACTGAAATAGTATTGACTGATAGGGTACTCCATATTTCGGATGGATCCTGGAAGCAAACCTGAAAAAATGGCCGTTTTTTGCCATAGCATAATAAACCCTTGGGCCAAGAATAATAAAGGCACTTATGGATGAAAAGAGTGCTACAGCGATCAAAAGTGATAGTATATTGTCAGATATCACTCCAAATAAATTCCGTACTGCAATACCTCCGACTGATATATCTCCTGCAAACTGATCGGGTTGAATAGCAAATACATACAGACAATTAATAAAAAAATATATTGATAAAACCACCAGGGTCCCCAGAAAAAGGGACCTGGGAAGATTCTTTTCCGGATGTTTAATCTCAGAGCCAATATACGAGGCTGCATTCCAGCCACTGTACGCAAACATGATCCACATCAGTGACAGCCCGATTGATTTCCATCCCTCAAAACTAAGATCAGCTGACGGATAAGAAGTGAAATTTGCAAGATTTCCTGATCCAACTGCGAATCCGGCAGCTACTAATCCAACCAGGAGACCTACTTTTAGAATGGTAAGGATATTCTGAACAATAGATCCAAACTTTATTCCACGTAAGTGAATAATTGTAAATACCGATATCAGAATAATTGAAAAGAATTTCTTGGTGTTTTCAGGGTCAAAAGGAAATATTACAATCAAATCCGGAACGGCTCTGAAGAGATATTCACTAAACCCAATGGAAGATGCAGCAATCGGGGCAGAAAATCCGGCGACAAACGATACCCATCCACTTAAAAATCCTGTTTTATTGTTTAACAGCTTTGATAAGAACAGATACTCCCCTCCCGCTTTCGGAATAGCGGCTCCCAACTCACCATAGCATAAAGCTCCGCAAAGTGCAATAATCCCTCCTACAACCCATAATACGATCATGATCAATGGATTCTGCAGGTTCTCCATTAATTTTCCGGAAATGGTAAAGATCCCGGCACCAATCATGTTGGCAATCACGATGTTGGTTACCGAAAAAAGTCCCAGTTTGCGGGTCAGATCTTTATTTGACAGAATATTCAATTGATTATCTCTTTATACTCAAATTTAATATTAAAGAACGAATTATTTATTGCCCCTGCGATCTCTGATTAATTAAGATATAAATAATTTTCGTATCCCTGAACCTACCTGATTTTATTCAATCCTAAAACATAGTATTCCTCGCTAAAAAATAAATTCGTGCCGGAATTTTAAAGAAAATACCGTAAATTGCGATCTTGATCGAATAATAATTCCAACGAATGCGAATAATACGAGTAACTTTCCGGGTCCTTCTTTCTTTCTTACTATTTTTTATTATTCTAGGAGTCCTGATTATTGCCCCTGTTGACCGATCTGACCTTAGCACCTACAAGGAAGTATCTGACACATATACGCGATTAGAGCATTTGAAAAGAGATTCTGTGGTCTATGACACAACAAAAATCCTGAAAGCCGGCTGGGCAAAAAGCAACATATCTCCTGAAATACCTCTTAACATGGCCGGATACGGAAGAAGAGGTTCATACACAGGTATTCACGACTCATTATATGCACGCGTTGTTGTTGTTGATGATGGAGAAAAGGAAATAGCCATAATCTCCCTGGACCTGGTAATGTTTCCTAAAATCCTCACAGAGATTCTCCCGAAAAAGTTAAATGGAAAATTCAAAAAAGAAGACTTGTATTTTTCAGCGATCCACACCCATAACGGATATGGAGGCTGGGATAAAACTCCTGGTGGTCAGTTGCTACTAGGCTGGTATAATGAAGATCAGGTTGAATACATTTCGAGTCAGATTATATCAGCAATAGAATGGGCGCAACGCTCAAAAAAGGAAGTTAAACTGGGATATTATAAAACAGACATATCCGAATTGATCTTACACCGCCTGAACCATGAACATGGTATTACGGATAATTTCGCCCGTACCATTGTATTTGAAAAAGATAACGGACACAAAGCGCTGATCACATCATTTGCAGGACACCCGGTCAACTTATACAGTGAGAATCTTGAACTCAGCCGTGATTATCCCGGTGTTGTTATTGATAATCTTGAGAAGCATCCGCAAATTGATTTTGCAATGTTTAGTGCCGGCATGGTAGGCAGCCATAATATTCGGTGTGACGATAAAAAAGACTACAAAAGACTGGATAAAATTGGTGGTATTATTAGTGCTAAACTGAT
>JBNKDZ010000116.1:0-5698 GCA_050288525.1 Cyclobacteriaceae bacterium | reverse complement strand
TGCATCAGGTTTTAATATTACACGAGGCGTAAACCTCAGTCACTGGTTAGCGCAGGATTTTGGGTGGGTCCCGAAATATACCCTTGTCAGGGAAGAAGACATCCGGTTTATCGATAGCATCGGTTACGACCATGTCAGGATACCTGTTGAGGAAAAAGAATTGTGGAATGAAGATGGAAAAGCCATCAGTGAAGCGTTTGAAAATCTGAAGGCTTGCCTGGGCTGGTGTCAAAAGTATGATCTTAGGGCTATTGTTGATCTGCACATTATCAGGACTCATCATTTTAATGCGGAGAACGAAGGAGGGGAAAATACACTCTGGGATGACCCGGCAGCTCAGGATCACCTGGTTGAATTATGGAAGGAATTGTCCGATACACTTCATACTTACCCGAACAACATGGTCGCCTATGAGATTCTTAACGAAGTAGTGGCACCCCAACATGATGACTGGAACAATCTTTTAAACAGAGCAGTTGCTGCTATCCGTGAAAAAGAACCTGAAAGAGTATTGGTTATTGGTCCGAATATGTGGCAGATAGCTCCGAACCTGAAATTCTTAAAACTTCCTGAAGGGGATAGAAACATAATTCTTAGTTTTCATACCTACACCCCCATGGCCTTTACACACTATAAAGCTAACTGGACCCCTATAGGTCTCTATGAAGGTCCGGTGCATTATCCAGGGCAAATAATTACAGATGCTGATTACAACAAGTATGTCGATACAAATAACAAGGCGCTAGTGGATGGCATTGCGAATGCACGGGAATATTTTAATAAACAGAAACTGCTCGAAGAAGTTGTGACGGGAATTGAATTTGCCAAATCCAAGAATCTTCAATTGTATTGCGGAGAATTCGGCTGTTTGCCTACTGTTGAACGAAAAGACAGGCTTCAGTATTATTCCGATATAATTTCTGCATTTGAAGAAAATGACATTGCCTGGTGCAACTGGGAATATAAAGGCGATTTTGGTATCTATCATTTTGACCTGGAAAAAATAGTTTCGCCATCGCCGGATGTAGAATTGATAACTGTATTGCTTGGGGACAAATAAATGCTTGATGGATAAATAAATCAGCATCCTGAAATTCCGGATCAGGACAATTTATGCTAATAGACCATAATCTGGCAGACAAATGTCTGTGGTGCAATAAATTAGGCCTTGTAGTAAATTTGTATTGACGATTTCGCGTCTGATTAATTTTAAACCTATTAGCAATACATGATAACACGTCCTTATTGTGCCTGATTGTTTCTTTTTGATTTTTAAAATGAATAAATAGCATAAATTCATACAAATTCTGCGTTCGACTTGTTAAATTTATGAAATACCTATATTATTGTATAACAAAAGAGAACTGATAACTTTATTATCTTTTTGGCTATAGATTATTAAAACTGTCTCTGGTTTATCTGTAGTCGTAAATTACCCCTCAGGTTAAGAAGAATAGTGTAACTGGTTTAAGGCAATCAGAAGTACACTATTTTGATTTTGCATAAATATTTTATAAAATCTAAACTGATAAGATCATGAAAAAAATATTAATTATTTTCTCATTTGTAATTCTTGCGTCAACGTCAGGTTACTCATACACAGTTTATAAATCCTTTTATCAGGATGGCAACCAGGTAGATATGAGAGTGTTTGATTACACTCCAAGAGCCTATGTTTTTCGAATTGTATTATATGCTTTGAGGACTCAGGATACCTATGCTCCTTTATGCTATGCTTTTGCTCAGGGATCATATAACGGCAATATCATTTTTCACAAACAAGCCGGTTCTTCAGAAAAAAATAAGCCGAGCTATTTGAATACAGTTGCATATAGCTATACTTCAAGACTCACCTTGAGGGTACAATGCTTTTTCCCTGCTAAAGGAGACCGGGTTGTCGCCCGTGTAGAGTGGTAGTATAGTACGTTTCAGTTCTCTTTTTTTAACGTTATATTCTTCTGTCAGGTTCATTTGATGATTCATCAGAGTTAAATCCGGATTCATTAATAAAAATTGTAGCGACAGGACTACCCCCGAGGTTCTGGGACTAAACTATTTCACACAAAACATCACATTTCATTCTCTGATAATCATTTCAAAAAGTTAACATTTTTTCGGTTTATAAGTTGATAATTATATATTAATTCGAAATCGTTTGAATATATAAAACACCTAAAATAAAAACCTATGGAGGGAATTTTCTATAAGCACGAGTCATGTGAAGCAGCATATCTGAAGGATAAAAAAAGAATGGTCTTTGTTAATAAAGGATATATAAATATTGATGCGACAAAAGAAATGTATCAGAAAGCATTGGAATTGATGCAAACACATAAAACGGTTGCGTTTCTGAATGATTTGAAGTATATAAAAGGAACATTCACAACAATGAATGCCTGGTTATTTGAAAATATGAAGGATTCCATTTCACTCGGGCTGAAATATGATGCTATGGTGCTGAATGATGATATTTTTACAGCCTTTGCTGCCAATGATTTTGTGAAAAATGTAAAGATATTGGAGGTTCAGATTTTTAAAACTATGGAAGAAGCTAAAAAGTGGCTTGATAGCAAGGAGGATTGACCGGGACTTTTAACTCATAATTCTGAAAACAGATCATAACAGGGATTACCTGACAAATGAATTTGTTTTTCAAATTGTTATACTGAGCCCGGCTGATACATTAAATCCGCTAAGCTCAGTACAACAAAAATTGAATTTCTGATTTCTACCTCAAACTGGCCGGCCCCAAAAACCTGGGAGCATCTGTCATAGCACAGGAGGCTGAATCTCCAACCACATCAAAGATCATAAATTCAGGCGTTGCCTTAGTGTAAGGAGTCCATACACCTGCTTCCGCACCATTCGGATTGCCGTATTTGGCAAAGTTTGTCCAGTAATCGACCATTTTAAGACTTAAAGCATCATCGGCTTCGGTATTCGGTCGCCAGCTGTGTTTTAGTGAATGGAACACGTACCAAAGATCAGCAGAGTGGAAAGCACCCGATGAGTCACCCGGAAGCTGACGTGAGAACAAGTAAGCATAGGCAGGATGCTTGCTTTCTTTTTCACGTAACAGACAGAAGTCTGCTACTGCCTGTGTCATATCAAACATGTCGTTGGCAGTAAACCCAAACATATAAGGAACATCGGCGATCTCGTTTTTAACGGCCATTTCGCTAAATGTCCCGGTAAGGAAATTATTGTCGATAATGGGCATCCACATCATACGTTTCTTTGTAGAATCGGCGTATTCTTTCGCCATTTGCATGAAATCATCGAATGAAAGTGCCCGCATTTCTTCCAGAGTAGATTTTCCAAAAAAGTCCATCATGGCTTTGTTGGCTAATTGAGCGGTGTCAAGCGGCATTCCGGGTCTCCTGTTGCTGAGTCCGCCGCCACTCATGCTTATCGCCTTGCTTATAAGATCTTTGGATTTTGGGGATGCACACAGCGACTGAACACTTCCAGCTCCGGCACTCTGTCCAAAGATCATGATGTTTTCGGGGTCACCGCCAAATTGTGCAATATTATTTTTAATCCATTTAAGCGCTGCAGCCTGATCCTGTATTCCATAATTGCCGGAAACACCTTCAGGATTTTCAGCAGACAAAAGCGGATGTGAGAAAAATCCGAATACACCCAGTCGGTAGGTTACCGATACCAGGATAACACCTCTGGTAGCCCAGTCTTCGCCGCCGTCCATTTCCGGTTCAAAGCCAAAACCTTCTCGGTAACCACCACCGTGTATCCACATTGCTACAGGAAGTTTAGCATCTGTCTTGCCTGCCGCAGAGGTCCAGACATTCAGGTACAGACAGTCCTCATCAAAAGGAACAGATCCGCTTGCCTGCCATTCGCGTCCATAAAAACTGTTGGGATCCCATGTCACCTGCATGGCAGCCGCACCGTAGGAGTCAGCAACCTTCACACCTTCCCAGGGCACCACAGGCTGTGGTGCTTTCCAGCGTAAATCACCCACAGGAGGAGCAGCAAAAGGAATGCCTTTGTAGGCAATAATCCCTTCTGTCGGGGTTTCAACTCCTTGTACCTGACCTCCTTCAATAGTCAGCACAGGGTTTGGTTTATCGCAGGAACTCATTGCTGCTACGATGAGTATTAAAATAAAATAGGATAATTTTTTCATGAGAAATTAGGGGGTTTATTTATTAATTAGAAAAAGTTTGAATTAAATATATTGAAAAAATAGGATAATTATTAGACTTAATGCCGTATCGAATTAAAAAATCCGTTACAGGACAACACATTAATAATTTCATTTCAATAAAATACTCAAATAATGTAATTCGTCCTTGGTGAAATAATTTTCGTTGTCAGGAAGATCTAAATGAAATTCGGGCTGTCTCATTTCATTTTTACAAAAATCATTTTTGATATACTCAATGAAAACATCTTCATTACGAACAATTTTAACTAATGGAAAAAAGATTTCTCTTAATTCCTTCGGCAGCTTCATTATTTCGTTATAGATCTCCTTTTCATCGGTTTTATTTCTTACTCCATCCCAGGGCCTTTTGGATAGTAAAAAAAGCGTAATCTTTAATCGACGAAAATTCGTTGAAACATCAGGATATGGATGAGAAAGGTCATACTGCGGGCCATTCAATGTATTGTCGTGATTTGCCAGCCAATTCAAATATTCCCATGGTTCATCAGACGAATTCAGCTGTTTTAAAGAATATTCCAAAGGTGAATCATCCGTACATTTGACATAAACACCTTCCGGGGGAATGTAATCCGAGGGTTTGATGTTTGGATCTGCATTAAGATCGTATAGAGATACCAGAGCATTATAGGAACTCATCCGAATTGCCTCATAGATGGGTGTGTCCCCAAAAGTGTTTGTGGTATTTAAATCATGACCGGAAAGCTTAAGTGCATGGAAAATCCAAGGAAAAGCATTGTAAAAAGCCGCATCATTCACAAGATTGGATGGGTTGGTAAATCTGTATACACCGAAACTTGTGTTAAAAATAATGGAAGCCGCAGGAACAAGTAAATATGGGGTTATAATTACTAAAACATATAAAATCAGTGACTTCTTTTTGTTGAGGAACAGTTTTTTCATTATTTAGCATATATTTTTTCAGGTATGGGAATCACATTCATAATCTTAATGATCGTTTTTTGGTTTGGTAAGCAAATAAACGAATCTTTAGTTACCGGAGACATGTTTATTGTCAATTTATACACAATTGCTTCGTATATATTCCTGTTTTTGTTACCTGTTTTTCATGAATATAGAAAAAAACGTTACAGATTATTACTTCCATTATTGATTTTTATTGCGAATACGTTTTTAGCGGGCTATGCTTTCTGGGGTTTTGAGATGAAAGGCACACATTTTTTTGTTGAAAATGAATTCTGGACACGTTTTTCCCTAATCTACGGAGGATTATTAATAATAGGGATATCTACAATTTTTTCAAAAAGTCTGGTAAAATTTATGCCTAAATATAAAAAATGATCGGATTGTGTTCCTTTTTTACAATAATGCCGACATCACTAATATGGCAACTTCAAAAACTAAAAAAAATAGGTAGCATCCTAGAAACTGTGTAAATGAGGTTCGGATAAGAAATTCGGACCTTTTTTATTAAATTTAAAATACGCAGTTATGGAAATCAAAAAAGAAGACTTATTGAATTCAGATTTTCTGAAGCAATTTAAAGACTCT
>JBNKDZ010000115.1:0-3492 GCA_050288525.1 Cyclobacteriaceae bacterium | reverse complement strand
ACTCCAAGCTACCCTACGCCCTATAAGCTTCAAGTAACTTATTTTTCTATCCCCCAGACTTACCGACTGATCCCATATTTCTTCAAATCAATAAACCTTCTGTGCTATACCGGAATCAAACTCCAATTCGAGTTTCTCTGCCAGTTGCTGCAGGTCTTTAACAATGGGATCCAGAAGAGGAATGCCTGTTTTTCTGCGTTCCGCTTCGATGATCCGTTCAGGGTCACCTGGTATAAGCACTTCTTTTTGTCCTTCAACAGGTTGTGTTTCCCTGAATCGGGAGATCCAATGATCCATATGCTTTTTAAATTCTTCTTTTGGGCGGAATGCATCAATACGCATTGCTCCGAAGAAATGTCCGATGCCTTCTCCCGGCATATTTTCTGCAAGTGGCAGAAAACTTACAAATGGCGGTACCCATGGACCATAATTAGCGCCTGACAGTACTGCGGAGAAAATATCAACAATAGAACCAAGGCAATATCCTTTATGACTTCCGTGTTCCCTGTCAGCACCCAAAGGAAGCAACGCTCCACCATTTTTTACACCAAGCGGATCGGTTGTCGGATTGCCATCCTTACCCTGTATCCATCCTTCAGGTGTCTGCATATTTTTGCGATGGTACATTTCCAGTTTGCCATTGGCCACTGTGGTTGTTGCCATATCCGCAACAAAAGGTGGTTGTTTGTCAGCAGGTATAGCCACAGCAATCGGATTGGTTCCCAGCATACGTTCTTTTGCCCATGTGGGCGCAACAAGCGGGCTGGCATTGGTCATGCTTAGACCAATCATATCTTCTTCAAGGGCCATCATAGCGTGATGTCCGGCGATACCATAGTGATTGGAATTTTTAACAGAAACCCATCCGGTACCAACATTTCGTGCTTTTTCCATAGCTATCCGCATGGCTTCCGGACCTACAACCAGTCCAAGTCCGCTGTCACCGTCTACTACGGCGGTGCTAGGGGTTTCATATATAACTTTTATATCCGGAGACGTGTTGATCCTGCCAGCTTCCCATAGACGTACATATCCTGACAAGCGTGCGACGCCGTGGGAGTCTACTCCTCGGAGGTCAGCGGATGATAAAACATTGGCGGCAGTGGTAGCATCTTCATGTGAGCAACCTATGCGGATAAATACCTTGTATGAAAATTCCTTTAATTGTTCGTGACTATACATTTTAAATTCGATTAAAATGATGCAAAAATACTAATTATAGTAAAGAATCAATGAAAAGATCCGAAATGTTATTCCGAATATCCGTATTGAAATAGTAAATATTGCAATATATGCTCAGGCATTATTTCGGATGATTCGTATTTGAAATCTGCCTAAAATTACGGATACTTCAGATATGGAGCAAATAATTTATTTAGACAGGGCAATTTTTTCCTGGCGGATAAGGACATTCTGAACATGACTGATCATCCCTTCTTTAAGTGAGTAAGCAGATACACGTATCTTTTTAAGGTTATACTTGCCAAGGATAAAGCGGACGAGGCTGGTAGCGACGACGATCATGTCGGCCCGCATTTCGATCATTCCGGGGATAATAAGGCGTTCTTCCCGATTGCGGACAACGATTTTTTCAAAGATGTCATCAACAGCTTTCGGGGTTAGCGGGAGCTCTGTATAATCTGACGTAATATGGATATTGCTGGCTATGCAGTAAATTTCGCTTAATGTATCGAACGTACCAGACGATCCGATAAGCGTTTTGGGCTGGTATTTTTCAATAACTTCATTCAGCGGATCCAGCACTTCTTCCAGATACCGATTGAGTTTTTTTATATCCGATGATTGAATAGGATCGTGCTGGTGGAAATTATCCAAAAGTCGCTGAGCACCGATCTCAAAACTTTTTTTCCAGAGGATCTCCTTATTGTTGCCGATAATAAATTCGACACTACCACCACCTATATCCATGATCATGGCATTTTCAGATCCGATATCCAACGCTCGTGAAACTCCTTTGTAGATGCATTCAGCCTCCATCTCACCTGAAATAATATTGATGGGAAGACCGGTCTTCTCTTCAATCATCGCCCTGAATTCTTTTCCGTTTTTTGCATTGCGGAAAGCACTGGTGGCATATCCGTAAACTTTCGAGATTTTTTCGTTGTTGATGATCTTCTGATAGTGGTGTAGTGCTGTGAGTGCCCGTTGCTGTGCTTCCTGGGAAATTACCCCCTGACTGATGCCGTTCATGCCGATTTTTACCGGTATTTTTTCATCATAAAAAATATAATATGCTTTTGGGGTGATCTTCACCAACAGCAGATTAAAGGTATTAGTACCTAAATCCAAAACAGCTACTTTATGTCCACTCATGTCACGCATTTTGCGCCAAATGTACTAATTACAAATAAATATATAGTTTATTTTTTTATGATACTTATTACAAATTTGTAACCAATATTGTTTGTATTTATAATTATGCAAATAAAAAATATAACAAATATCTCATTTACAGATGGTTATGAAGTGTTATTGTTTGGTAAAAAATTCAAACAATCTTTTTTCATGAATCATACTTTGTGGCAAAATGGGAAAAAACGAACGATATGGGGAATTTTATTACAAAGAAAGGATGTTTTTAATGTAGAAAATATTTTGTTTGATTTTTAAAAAGAGCACAAAAAGAGACAATTCCTTATAACCGATATTTATTTGTGGATGATAAATTAGTTTGAGATTAGAAGTTAAAATATCTTTAATCAGTTGAACCTAAATAAACCTTTTCGAACAGATATGAATAAAAAAGTATTATTATTCTTAGCCCAGGGATTTGAAGCTTATGAAGCAAGTGTATTTACCGATGTAATTGGCTGGAGCCAGGTTTATGGGAAAGAGGCGGTTGACCTTATTACAACTGCTCTACGGCCGGAGCTAAAATGTACCTGGAATCTGATTGTAAGGCCTGAGTTGGAATTTGAAAAAGTAAATGTGCAGGATTTTGACGGATTGGCTATTGCCGGTGGTTTTGAGAAGGCAGGATTCTATGAAGATGCCTACGATGAACGGTTTCTGAACCTGATCCGGGAATTTGATGCCGCAGGAAAAGTTATTGCATCAATATGTGTTTCTGCCATGCCGGTTGGTAAATCAGGGGTATTAAAGGGCAGAAAAGCAACCACATATGATATTTTGGATGGGGTAAGGAGAAAGCAACTAGCTGATTTCGGGGCAATCGTTGAGGATAAACGTATCGTAGTGGATAAAAACATAATCACCTCCACAGGACCTTCAACCGCGTTGGATGTGGCATTTTGCCTGCTCGAGATGCTGACCGACAAGGAAAATGTGGATGTGGTGAAAAAGTATATGCGGTTTACGGATTGAGGATGGTTTTTTTTTGTTAGAATGTAAATAACAAATACGATAAATAATCGTATAATATATCGTATGTAAGAGAATAATTATGAAAGTTACAGCTATAATTGATGATATATTAATAAATGAAGCAATGAAATATGCTAATGCCTCGAC
>JBNKDZ010000114.1:0-11539 GCA_050288525.1 Cyclobacteriaceae bacterium | reverse complement strand
GCCATCTATGGTATATGGGTATTGAACAACTTTATGTATAGGTTTGTTGGATTCAAGTTCAAACCGTGCAATAACTTTCTGATATACCTTTAGTAATTTATAGAGATCAATTTCCTGAAGTTCGCTTTCGACATTTACTGTTTCAGATAATTTTTTTACTTCCTTAGCAAGGTTTCCCCGTTTTTCTTTTGCCAGCCATTCCGCTTCCATCTCACTCAGTTGGGCTACAACCGATTTGTACTTCTTATATTCCAACAGATGTTTTACCAGGTCTTCTCTTGGGTCAATTTCGTTTCCTTCTTCATCCAGCTGAGGCCTTGGAAGGAGCATTTTCGCCTTAATGCGCATCAGTTTGGCTGCAACAAGAATAAATTCACTTGCAACTTCGATATTTAATTTCTCAAGATGCTTGAGGTAATCAAGGAAATTGTTGGTGATCTGTGATATAGGAATGTCATAGATATCGAGCTCGTCACGTTCGATAAAGAACAGTAAAAGGTCAAACGGACCTTCAAAAAGAGGTATTTTTACTTCAAAACTCAATACGTGTTTTTTTAATCCTTCAGGAATATTTTGAGATGTTCCGGACTTCAAAGATATCACATATCTTATGATTAATTGAAGCTTTAATAAAAAAATAATGTAATTTTGGAATCGGTACAAAAAATGGCGTACTTATTCAGGTTATGCAGGGAACTATTTCAGCATTAACCTGTTTAATGTACATAAAATATTGTTACAATGCTTATTCAAGCCGGAGAATTGCTCTCAAAAATAGATAGTCCAAATGACCTGAAAAAGCTGGATCAGGCACAGCTGGTTGAATTGAGTAA
This sequence comes from Cyclobacteriaceae bacterium, assembly GCA_050288525.1. GTDB lineage: Bacteria > Bacteroidota > Bacteroidia > Cytophagales > Cyclobacteriaceae > JBNKDZ01. The sequence continues at coordinate 10,706 of JBNKDZ010000114.1, read as the reverse complement.
TGAACTCAGACAATTCATTATCGATCATGTATCCGTTTATGGAGGGCATTTTGGCGCCAGCCTTGGTGTTGTAGAACTCACGATAGCTTTGCATTATGTATTTAACACCCCTGAAGATCTTTTGGTCTGGGATGTCGGACATCAGGCGTATGGTCATAAGATCCTGACCGGAAGGAGGGATTCATTTCATACGAACAGGACATACAAGGGAATTTCAGGTTTCCCAAAACGAGATGAAAGTGTTTATGATGCTTTTGGAGTAGGACATTCTTCAACTTCCATTTCTGCAGCTCTGGGAATGGCACTGGCTTCCAAGTATAAAAATATTTCGGACAAACAACATATTGCAGTTATAGGTGATGGTGCGATGACCGGAGGTATGGCATTCGAAGCAATGAACCATGCCGGCGTCTCCAATTCCAACCTGATAATTGTGATCAACGACAACTGTATGTCCATCGATCCCAATGTCGGGGCGTTAAAAGACTATCTGACAGACATTACTACTTCAGGCACTTACAATAAACTAAAGAATGAGGTTTGGAATGTGCTGGGGAAAATGAGCAATTTCGGTAAAAGTGCCCAGGAAATTGTGTCAAAATTTGAAAACAGCGTTAAATCACTGTTGCTCAATCACAGCAACCTGTTCGAATCGTTTAATCTGAGATACTTTGGTCCCATAGACGGTCATGATGTTGATCATCTGGTACACGTTTTTGAGGATCTAAAAAATATCCCTGGTCCGAAGATCCTCCATTGTGTAACAACCAAAGGGAAAGGGTTTGCTCAGGCAGAAAAAGACCAGACCATATGGCATGCTCCGGGAAAATTTGACAAGGTTACCGGTGTGATACGGAAAAAGGAATATGAAGTTCCTCAGCCTCCAAAATATCAGGATGTGTTTGGTATCACCCTGGTTGAACTGGCACGAATGAACGATAAGATTATGGGTGTTACTCCCGCCATGCCAACAGGATCCTCCATGAATATCATGATAAAGGAAATGCCGGACAGAGCCTTTGACGTTGGTATTGCCGAACAACATGCCGTAACCTTTTCTGCCGGTCTGGCAACACAGGGTCTTATACCTTTTTGTAATATTTATTCTACCTTCATGCAACGGGCCTTTGATCAGGTTGTACATGACGTGGCGCTTCAAAATCTGCATGTGGTATTTTGCCTGGACAGAGCAGGACTGGTAGGTGCCGACGGGCCGACACATCACGGGGCGTTTGATATTGCCTATTTCAGAAGTATACCCAATATGATCATTGCGGCTCCCATGAATGAACAGGAAATGCGCAACATGATGTATACAGCCCAACTGAAACAAAAAGGGCCCTTTGTGATACGATATCCGAGAGGTCAGGGTATGAATGCAGACTGGAAAACACCGTTTAAGGAATTGCAAATTGGCAAAGGGCGAAATATTCTTGAAGGGGAAGATTTGGCTGTTATTACCATAGGACCTGTTGGAAATGAAGCGCTCAAAGCCATCTCCGATCTTAAAAAGGAAGATGTTCACCCGGCACTTTATGATATGCGTTTTGCCAAGCCCATAGACACAGATCTGCTTCATAAAATTGCCAAAAAATATTCGAAGATCATCACAATTGAAGATGGATGTCTGCCGGGAGGTTTCGGAACAGCAGTGCTTGAATTTCTTGCAGATAACAATTATCAATGCCAGGTTAAACGCCTTGGCATTCCAGATCGTTTTATTGAACACGGAGAACCTGCGCAATTGTATAAAGAATGTGGGTTTGATGTTGAAAGCATCAAAAATGCTATTATAAAAATGATTGAACCTGCCATTATCAAATAATTATGAATGATATCTTTTTTAAGGAATCAGGTAGCGGATTCCCTTTACTTCTATTACATGGTTTTTGTGAGAATAACAGCATTTGGGAAGCATTTCGCCATGAACTTGCAGATGATTTTCATGTGATATGTCCCGACCTGCCTGGATTTGGAAAGAGCACCCTCCCCGAAAACCCTTTTACTCTTGAAAAGATTGGCGATATGCTCGCCGGTTGGTTACGATCAAAGGGCATACGGAAATATGTTGTTGTAGGCCACTCTTTAGGAGGATACGTAGCACTCGAATTGTTAAGAAAATATGATTCTCTTGTAAATGCTATCGGACTATTTAACTCAACAGCATTTGCCGATACGGAAGAAAAGAAAAATAACCGGACAAAGCTTATTGACTTTATCGATCGTGAAGGTGTAAAACCATTCATAAAAACCTTTGTTCCCTCTCTGTTTTATCCTGGGACGGCAGGAGATTTTCAGGATGTGATTGAAAAGATCCGGGAAGAAGGAATGACCATCAACCCTAAAACCGTAATGTATTATGCTGCCGCTATGCGTGACCGGAATGAAAGCCTAGACCTGTTGGATAAACATCACGATGCAGTATTGCTGATCTCCGGAGAAAAAGATCAGAATGTCCCGATTGACCAGTCAAAAGAGATGGCAAAACATCTGGAAACGAAGAATTTCCATATCATTCCCGATAGCGCGCATATGAGTATGTTTGAACAAAAAGAGCTCTGTTTGGATATTGTTCGTGAGTTCGTTCGCACTTTTGCAGGCAAATAAGTAATTTATCCGGATATTTTTTCTAATGCTTTGTTTAACTGATCGAAAAGCTTTCTCCGGGTTATTAAACCTGTATAACGCCATACGGATTTCCCTCCATGAAAAAGAACGAGTGTAGGAATACTCCGTACACCGAAGGTATAGGCAGCTTGCCGGTTATGGTCAACATTAATCTTCATAACCCTGATTTTTTCGTTTAGATCAGTGCTTACCTGACGAACAACAGGTGACAACGTCTGACAGGGACTGCACCAGTCTGCATAGAAATCAACAAGCACGGGTACATCAGATGTTTTTATAAGAGAAGAAAAATTTTTTTTACGACTCATAGGTTACTATTTTAGAGATTTAACGACATAACAATATAATTTGGTTACATTTTCAGATCAACTACACTAAATACATGGTCAGAATTCAAAGCATTCTTTTACTTATATTTCTAAGTTGTCTCAGTGTCTCAGCCCAATCGTATAAAAAACTAACGCTTGATGATGTTTTTAATCAGGATTTGTTTCAGACGCACACTGTTGAAGGGATCAGATGGATGAATGACGGGAATTTTTATACCCTTCTGGTTGAGGATTCAACAGATTTTACCAGTGACATCATAAAATATAGTACTTCAACAGGACAGGTATCAGAAATACTTATTAACGGAAGCGAGCTCTTTGATGAAAATGGTGATCAGCTTCTGATTGATAATTATACGTTTAGTAAAGAAGAAAATAAGGTATTGATCTCAACGAAAGCAGAGTCTGTGTACAGACGATCTGAACGAGCCTATTTCTATATCTGTGATCTGAAAACCAACACGTGTGAACCCATAAACAAGAATGAAAAACAAATGTATGCATCTTTCGCTCCTGATGGTGAAAAGGTGGCTTATATTGTTGGCAATAATATTTATCTGAAAGATCTCAGGAGTAATGAAATTCAACAGGTCACGCAGGATGGCGAAATAAACAAAATAATTAACGGAATGGCTGACTGGGTATATGAAGAGGAATTTTCTCTGACAAAAGCCTATTGCTGGTCTTCGGATAGTCGTAAACTGGCCTATATTAAATTTAATGAGGCTGAAGTACAGGAATATAATTTGCAAATGTGGGGAGGGCTTTATCCGTATGATTACAGGTTTAAGTATCCGAAAGCAGGAGAAAAAAATTCGATCGTGAATGTTCTGATCTATAATATTGAAAATCAGACTACTATATCAGTAGATGCCGGAAAGGAAGAAGATGTGTATATCCCCCGGATACAATGGCTACCTAATGATTCCGCCGTATCTCTTACAAGGCTGACCAGATTGCAAAACCATATAGAAATTTTACATGCTGATAGCCGGACAGGCGCCTCCAGTCTTGCATATTCAGAAGAAACAGACACGTATTTTGATGTTGATAAACTTGATGATCTGGTATACTCCTCTGATAATCGGTCATTTATTGTGAGTAGCGAAAAAAGCGGTTTTAAGCATCTATACAGGTATTCATATGATGGATCCCTTCTTCAACAGATTACCACAGGTGAATGGATGGTCGATCATTTCGTAGGTACAGATGCATTGAGGGGATATATTTATTTTACATCTACTGAAGTATCTCCTCTTGAGCGACAGGTTTATAAAATACGGACAGACGGATCCGGAAAGGAAAAGATCATTGATTATACAGGAATTAATAAAGTTAACTTCAGCCCGGATTTCAAATACTTTATTAATGAACACTCAAATACCACAACACCGCTTCATGTAACCTTGCATGATTCTGATGGAAAATTAATAAAAACACTCGAACAAAATGAAAATCTGTTTCGAAATGCAGATGCGTATGGCTTTTCAAAAACAGAGTTTTTTAACTTTAAAAATAACCATGGAGATATCCTGAACGCTTATATGATGAAGCCCAGGGATTTTGATACAAAGAAAAAATATCCGGTACTAATGTATGTTTACGGAGGTCCCGGATCTCAAAAAGTATTAAATGAATGGCCAGGGAATCTTTGGCATGAGTTGCTGGTACAAAACGGTTATCTGGTAGTATGTGTCGATAACAGAGGTACCGGAGGTCGGGGAAGGACGTTTCAACATGCAACATACAAACAGTTGGGGAAGCTTGAACTGGAAGACCAGATCGATGGAGCTAAATATTTGTCCGGATTAAAATATGTTGATAAAAACCGGATAGGTATCTGGGGTTGGAGTTATGGAGGGTATATGTCTTCGTTAGGTATTTTATTGGGAAATAAATATTTTAAAACAGCGATAGCAGTAGCTCCTGTTACGCATTGGCGTTTTTATGATACAATATATACAGAAAGATATTTGCAAAAACCATCAGATAATCTTTCAGGATATGAGAATTATTCTCCAATAAATCATGCGGAAAAGTTAAATGGTTCATTCCTGCTGGTTCATGGCACTGGAGATGACAATGTTCATTTGCAGCATTCCATATTTCTTCAGGATGCCTTAATCCGTGAAAATAAGCAATTTAGCATGTTTTACTATCCAAACAGGAACCATGGAATATACGGAGGAAACACTCGTAAGCATCTTTATGCAATGTTGACGGATTTTATTCTCATGACATTATAATTGAAAATATTTATTTTTTTTTTGTTAAATCCAGGTAATCTTTAACAAAAATTAAATTATATTGTTATTAAAAATACAAAGGCCTTAACAACCAGTTTTGTTGTATGATATAATTACCTACATAATAGACGGAAAATGTGTGTTATTTTTCGTGTATTACTCCGGTTTGTGTTGTGTGAATAGTTGTAGATATTGGAAAAATCATTAAATAATAAATTATGAATGCTTACCTATACCTCGAATCTTGGAATAAGTGGGGCCAGATGATTAGTTATGGTCTTCTAGGAGTGTCAGTAATTATATTACTTTACCACCTTATTAAGCTTGCATCAACCAGAGATTATAAAAAACGTTATGATTACATTAACAAGCATGAGATCAACAATCTTTGGTATACTGCAGTAGTTTTCTTATTTGCAGTTGGTATTTATGTCAATACTCTGGTTCCGGAAGGTGAACTTATCTGGGTACTCGTCCGGATATTTGTTTCATTAATGATGGGTCTTATAATTGGCGTAATCGTTTCAAACATCCTGAAATTCTATTACCCCTTTTATGTGGAAAAACGGCTGAAAAGGCTACGGTTTATTCCCCGTGTTTCTCCAAAGACCGGTAAACCAATGAAATTGTTAAGTGAAGAGGAAGAAGATGTGTATCTGGATGAAGGTATGCAGGCTGAAGAAAATGTATTTTCTGTTGACTATGATGTTTGGATCGATGAAGAAACAGGTTATACGAAAATCGAAAAATATGCCGGACATCTTATCGCCTTAAAATGTCCTGAATGTAATTACCAGACCCTGAAAGTGGTGAAAGAAGAAATCCTCGAATCGCCAACTGAATCCGAAGAAGGAGAATTGATGAAATTCTATAAATGTGATTACTGCGGATTTAAAGAAAGAAAAGCATTCCGCATCGCGAAACTTAAAAAAGCTGCCGGAAATGTTGAGCCGTCGTTGACGCCGGGTTGATAAAAAGAAATTTCTCCTGATTGCTACAATCAATAGCTTACCGGAGTAATATTTAAATATTGTACAACATAGTAAAAAGGCTGCCTCCCAGGCAGTCTTTTTTTGTACTATAGTTATCAGATCAATTACGATCAATCAATATTTCCGGAGATTAGGGATCAATCGGTATTTCTGGGGATAGAGAAATTTAAGCATTATTTTTTGATAATCTAAAAAGGAAGAAATCAACACTTCTTTCTTTGAATTAGAATCTTAACAAATCATGTCAATCAGAAGACAGACTTGTTTAAAATGGAAAGTGAGAGAAGGATTTTACGAATAAAGGGATCAAAGATTTTAATTTTTAGTGATGCCAACCTGACAGCGTCCATAGACCTGTCAGCGTTACTTTTGACGACACCACTCAACATTTCTTAGCACCGTAACACTCTTATGGTCTTTTTGCCTACTTTTTGATAAATGTCTGAAATATACCATATAATGCTAAAATATAACCACATCAAATTAAATTACGAACGTTATATACAATATGAATTGATTGATAATCCATTAAAACTGAAATTATGATAGTAAAATTGAAATGGTGGACGTTCATTCTGGCCGGGGCAATTCTGGCAAGTATTTCAATCGGATTGATCGTAATACCAGTGAAAGGTTACGAGTTACTGATAAGGGGATCAGGGTTTGCAATATCGATACCAGGAGCAGTTCTAATCCTGCAAACCTGGATGAAATATAAACAGGATAAGATCCCATGGAATGAATTCAGGAAAGGTCTTTTATTTCTGTTTACAGGAATGATATTGTTTATAGCTCCTGATATTTCCATAGTGCTCATAACACGATTAATAGGAATGGCTCTGATGATTAAGTCCCTATCTATAGTATTGAATGGATTTATCATGTGGAGAAGAAGGTTTAAAGATTGGATCTGGCCAATATTATTAATTGCCGGAATGTTGATTGCCGGAATGATCCTGATGACAAATCCTGTGATAGGATTGAAAGGGGCATTAATCTGGTTAAAAACATCAATGATGGTTTTGGGTGTCCTGGTCATTGGGTTTGGCTTCATGATAAAACAAAAATCAGCTATTGTATAAGAGAAAACAAAACCGTGTAGGATAGTTGGATTATAAAGTAAATGATTGAGGTTGTTTAGATGCGTGATAAAGTGTCTCTTTTATGGAGGCACTTTATTCCAAAAATCAAAACCTGATAATTATCTGAAATATACCATAAATAAGCCCGATTGTCCTATACACAAAAATGATTTGATAAGTATAATTAAACAATTGCAATTATGAACTGGAGATTAATTTTATCTGGATCTGTATTGATAGCAATATTAGGATCCTGCACAGGAATGAAAATAACAACAGACCGAAATGAAGATGTGAAGTTTGAGAAGTATTTGACGTATTCAGTTGAATATAAAGGAAATAGTGGTCAGGAAGTTAATGACATTCTGAAAGATCGTATCGAGACTGCTCTTCACTGGGAATTGGAAGTCAAAGGGATGGAGAAAAGTGATAAACCGGATGTAGTAATTACCTATAGTCTTGGGGTAGATGTATCAAGCAACTACAGTATTAATGAAACAGGTTACTATGGAAGGTACAGAGGAGGCAGCTCCAATGCTCATATAAGAGAATATAAAACGTATAATGGTGAATTGGCCATTTCGATGCTGGATGCACAAACCAATAAAATGGTATGGTTTGGAAAAGCAAACAGAGAACTGAATTCGAACAATAAAAAATCGAATGAAAAAATAAAAAGTGCCGTAAATGCTATAATGACAAACTTTCCGGTTGATCATCAAGAGGTATTTGAAAAAAACGATTTGGTAAGTCGTGTTCAATAAGTGGGTTATTTTGCTACACCAGAGGCGCTCTTTTAAGGGCGCCTTTTTTGTTTATTGAATCGAAAAATGATCAGGCTTTGTTCGGGTGTTTTTTTCGTTGGCAGGCATAAGTGCTATTTCATAGGAGATACTTTAATGCCCTAAATATAAAAACGCTTGGCGCTGTGCTCTTTGCCCTACGCCATCCGTTCTACTTCAGATGTTTGAGGGCAATGACCTCTTTTTGAGTAAGGTGACGCCATTTTCCCCTTGGCAGATCTTTTTTTGTAAGACCGGCAAATGTGGTCCTGTCAAGCTTTTCAACCTCATAACCTAATGATTCAAATATTCTTCGCACGATCCGGTTTTTGCCGCTATGAATCTCTAATCCTATTATTCTTCCCCGTTGATCAAGCAGGGATATATCATCTACTTCAATCAATCCATCTTCCAGCGTGACCCCATTTACTATTTTGTTTAAATCATCATTGATCAATGACCTGTTTAACTCGACCTGATATATTTTGGAAATATTATGTGAAGGATGAGTGAGTTTTTTTGACAAGTCACCGTCATTTGTTAAAAGTAATAATCCGGTGGTATTCCGGTCAAGCCGTCCGACCGGATAGATCCTTTCTTTACAGGCTTTACTAACCAGTTGCATAACCGTTTTACGTTCATGTGGGTCTGAAGTCGTACAAATAAAATCCTTGGGCTTATTTAACAGGACATATACAAAACGTTCGGGTATGAGCTGTTTCTTATCATAAACAACCTTATCGCTTTTTTTGACTTTGTACCCCATTTCCGTAATTACCTGGCCATTAACCTTAATTTGCCCGGATTTGATTAGTTCATCCGCCTCTCTTCTTGAACAAACACCGGCATGAGCAATGTATTGATTAAGCCGGATTTCTTTTTTTTTAGCAGGATCTTCAGCAGATGTACGTCCTTTTTTGGAGTTAAATGACCTGTTTTGGTTTTTTTTCATAGAAATTGATGGTAAAAAGATTAATCGGGATCAGTCGTCACTTTCGTTGCCGATCTGATTTTCTTCCCTGGCAAAATCTTTGGGTGTAGGCAGATCTTTCAGGTCATTTATTCCGAAATATTCCATAAACTTCGGACTGGTACCGTATATCAACGGCCGGCCTACGGCATCCGATTTGCCCTGTATTTCGATAAGCTCCTTTTCCAGAAGTCGTTGGATGGAATAATCGCAGCTGACGCCACGTATCTTTTCAATTTCTGTTTTTGTTACCGGTTGTTTATATGCAATTATTGAAAGTGTTTCCAGGGCTGAATTGGATAGTCGTTTTTTTGATTGTTGTTTAAGTAGTATCCCTATACTTGCCTGATACGCAGGTTTTGTGAGAAATTGATATCCTCCACCAGCTTTAATAATCTCAATAGAAAAACTATCATCCGTGTATTTTTCCGTTAACTCCTCTATTGCAGCATGTATATCCTCCACCGGCACATTCGCGTCAAACATCTCTGCCAGACATGCCTGGATCTCACTTTCTTTTATTGGATTTAGTGAACAGAATATTAAAGCTTCAACGTGGTTTTTAAGGAAATCCAAGTTAATTCCGGTTGAGTTTCGCTTCTATACAATGCATGGTGTGTGGAACTGCTTTCAAGCGGTCTTTCGGAATTAATTTGCCTGTATCTATACAGATTCCATATGTTCCGTTTTTTATCCGGATCAGTGCATTTTCAAGATTGTTTATGAATTTCTGCTGTCTTGCAGCCAACTGGCTTAAACTCTCTTTTTCTGCAGTTTCAGCACCATCTTCCAGAATTTTTGTATATGCAGATGTGCTGTCTGTACCATGGTCTGTATTTTTACTGAGTGTTTCCTTGATGTAATTTAATTCCTTTTTTGCTTTTTCAAGTTTGCCCAATATCAATTCTTCGAATTCAGCCAATTCCTTTGGTGAATACCTTTGTTTATTGTCCTCATTAGCCATTTCAATTTCTGTTTATAGGTTATACACCAATTAAAACAAGCCCAAAAATAGGATAAGATTTTTAAAGTAAAAAATATAATACTTTGAAAAACTATCCATTTCAAACGATTCTCCACCAAAACAATCATCTCACAACATAAATTATATTTTGTTGCTAAAATATTTTAGTTAGGAAAATTAACGTCATGGTCTATGTGCCAGTTAATACTAACACGCCAGAATCAGGTAACAACCAATTTTAATCCCTGACATTTTTTTAATATTTTATGGTTAGGGATAACTTATGATCTCAGATGGAATTTTACAGCACAAATCGCTTGGCTTCCTGCGAGCCTGCATTTATATCGGGCCTGAGATCAAACATTCTGCGTTTCATGGATTGCATATCAATATTGATACGGTATTTCATCCTGATGTACCGCCTGATGACTTCTAACCGCTTTCCTCTTTTGGTATAGGTCTCGATAATTTTGTTTATAATATCATACATATCCCTACTGTCTTTTTCACAATTATTTATACGTTTTATACAAGAGCAGGTTAGAATAAAATATTAAAAATTTGATCCAACAATAACTTTTTTCTTACATTGTTTATGGGTTCCATCCGGATGATATAGCTCGATACAGGCAATATATGGACCGATGCGGACCCTTTGACCCTGATCATTATCGCCATCCCAACGAAAAAAGCCATTGGACGGGATGCTGTGG
>JBNKDZ010000113.1:0-6901 GCA_050288525.1 Cyclobacteriaceae bacterium | reverse complement strand
ATAGATTATACACTATATAATGTCAGTTCGGGTCTTAGTACAGCAAACTCAATGGGAGTATTTGGACTTACACTCCGTGATGGTGGAGCTTTGGGAAGTACTGACAGCAATCCTACTACATTAAATACGATTACATTCTCTACCAATGGTTCTACAGCTATACGAAGTGCAGCTTTGTTTGTAGGTACGACAAATGTTGCTGAAATAACCGGAATTGACGGAGGAACGAGCTTCCAGTTCTCAGGGATCAGCGGCATATCTGCAGTGGATGGAGATACACTTGATTTTGAACTCAGGGTAACATTCCAGGACATAGTAACGGATAATGAACAATTAGTCTTAACTGTAACAGAAGCCTCATCAACCGGAACAGCTTTCGCCTTTGCAGATGCAGGAGGAGCTGAAAGCCCTGCAACCCTGGATTATAACCGGATTGAAGTAGATGCTACTGTATTGACATATCTGGTTGAACCTGTATTTTCAATAGCAATAAACAGAGATTTTTCAGTTGAGGTACAGGCCGCAGATGCTAATGGAAGCATCGATCTTGATGCAACAATTACGATGAGCACAACTGGTACCGGAATATTATCATCTGTTGCCGGTCTTAGCCAGCCTGCCACTTCAGGCTCAGCTTTATGGACCGACCTTCAATATGATACTGAAGAGACGATTCAACTTCAGGCTACTTATGGTGCGATAACCGTTAATACAGCAGATATTATTGCCAAAGAGCGCATCAACCTCTTTACATTTACAGGTTCTTCAGGAGATGAAGCATCCTTTGCTCCAGATGAAGTACCAGTATCTGTTACAGTAAGTAGTGTTTTCAGAGGATCTTCACTCGTGCCTGAGTTAGCTTCGGATGCCTTTAGTGCTAGTGGCTGGCCTACAACAGGTTTAACTGATACAACAGATTATTTCTATCAGGTCAGGATTACTGCTGATCCAAATTACGCATTCACAATTAATACGATTGAAGTTGACGAATCAAGAACTGCAGGAGGGCCACTTCAATGGCAGATACGATCAAGTGTGGATGACTTTAATTCAACAATAGATCAGGTTTTTGTTATTCCGGATAATACGGATACACGAGCAAACCAGGAAGTGACCTTTGGAACGGCTGTTCAAAACGTCACAGATGTGATCCTCAGGATTTATGGCCATTCTGCTGAATCATCAGGAGATTCCTGGACCATTGATAACCTCGAAATCTATGGGAACGTTGTTGAAACAAATATTCCGCAATTTACAGCTGGTTATCCCCAATATGATAGTGTGGCAATTGATGGTTTTGATCTGTTAGTAAATCTTTCAAAAGAAGCAGATGCATATTATGTGATCCAGCTGCCATCCGTTCCTACACCTTCCGCATTACAAGTGGTGAATGGATTAAACGGTGACGGACTATCGGCTGATGCATCAGGAACAATTACAGTATCTGCGGGAAGCACAACTGTTATAGATAGAATAAGTGGATTAAATAGTGATACAAATTACGATGTTTATTGGATATTGAGGGATGCATTCCTTAACCAAAGTACAGTCATCGAGCAGGCTGGCATACCTACAAGCGATACGGATAGTTATCTGAGTGCAACTACACAACCTCCAACAGCTTCCAATTTCCCGTCATGGAGAGATACTTCTGTTGAAGCAGATTCAGTTTTCAATGTGATAATTGGAGATATGGGAACAAATGATGGTGCACCAACCAATGTTACACGTTTGAAGCTTGTTCCGGGGCCGAATAATGAAGCGGATTGGTTTAAAGCTATCGGAGGATTGCTGCTTTGGAATGTCACAGAATCATATTATATCACAACTGGTACCATCGAAGTTTTTACTGATAGTCTGTTGGTTGATATTGTTGGTAATTCACTCTCAATAGCTGATGGCACTGAAGAGAAAATTACTATGTTGCTTTGGTTAAATCCAAACGATACCATTAATGATGCTCAGGCATTCGAGTTTCAGGTAGGTGGTACAAATCACGGATTTGAAACATCAGCCATCGGATCCCAATTTGGAAATGCTTTAACAGAGCTTGTTTCAAACACTTATACAACGGATGTAATAGCAACAAGATTATTAATAACAGAATATACAAACCCCATGTCTATAAGTACACCATATGCATTTACCGTAAGAGCGGTTGATGTAAATGGTAATTTAGATCCGGATGCTACAACCGATGTATCTTTATCACTGATACTTGGAAGCGGTACCCTAAATAGTACACTGGATGGTTTAACAAAAGCAATGACAGCCGGAGAAGTAAGTTGGTCTGATCTCGAATATGACACCGATAATGAGTATATACAGATTGTTGCCAGCCACGCTACTCTAACAAACGACACCACGGATGTTATTACTGTTGGTAATCCCGAGAATCTTGTTGTTAATTCTGATTTGACATTATACAATGATTTAATCGTGCCCGGGTATGTATTGATCAATGATCCGGCTACGCTTACATTAAGTAATGGCATCAGTCTTACCGTAGGAAGTAACTTCACCATAGATGGTTCCGGAGGGCTAAATGACCTTGGAGCAACAACAATATTTAATGGTACTACTGAACAGGTAATTAGTGGTAATGCTGGAATTGCCAGATTCTATAATATTACTGTTTTAAACACCGACAATCAGGTGAGGAGTGAAATGTCGATAGAATTAATAAACACATTAAAACTGGAAGCAAATTCCACTATCGATGTTGATGGTACAGCAGGTGACCGATCATTCACGTTGCTGTCAGACGCCAATGGTACAGCAAGAGTTGCAGCAATTGAGGACGGAGCTACATTAAGCGGACAAATTACTTTGCAAAGGTATATACCTCAAGAATGGTATGGTTGGAGATTCGTAGGTACACCTATAAAAGGACAAACAGTTAGTAATTGGTCAGATGATGTTTGGATTACAGGTGTTCCGGGAGGCCCGTCTTACAATAACTTTGTAAGTATTGGAACTTACACAGAATCTCTTGGAACAGATGGAGAAACTGGTCTTGATGGATGGACAAATTATTCCAGTATGAGTTCTTCAGTAAATGTTGGAGAAGGTAATAAATTATATATATACGGTGGTGATTTTAATCCGGGCTTTGCAATGCTTGACAATACAGGGTTTCCAAATATCGGAGATGGTGCTGATAATACAATAGTCGGTTCTGAGAATTTTGTATGGAATCTGTCCTTTACAAATACAGCATATGATGGAGGAGGATGGAATATGCTTGCTAATCCTTATCCTTGTGAAATGGACTGGAATTCAGCTGATTTTGTCAAGCCGGATATACAGGGTAATACTTACTATATATGGAATCCTGCAATACGTCAGTATGGTAATTATAATGGATTAGTAAGCATCAATGAAGTGTCCCAATATATGGCTTCAAGCCAATCCTTCTGGGTGAAAGCTACAGATGTCGGGCAAACGGTATCTGTTAATGAGCAAGCCAAAGGTTATACATCTTCCAATACCTTTATCAGGGAAAAAGCTATTACAAACGTATTGAAATTGAAAATACGATCTCAAAAAGGATATGTGGATGAATTGGCAATTCATTTCTATGATGATGCAGAAAATGGATTAGATAAAAACTATGATGCATTAAAGTTTGGTGGTGGTTGGATCAATATATCCACTCTTGTAGAGGATAAAGAATTAAGTATCAATACAATGGGACAACTCAGAGGCGCCAGATCTGCACGTATGAGAACAACTCCATATGATTTTGGAAACTACTCAATAACCTTTAAAGACATTGAATCGTTTGTCGGTAATACTAAAATTATGCTTAAGGATGCATATCTGAACAAAGAAATTCCTGTTACGCCTTCTACAAAATACGATTTCCAGGTATTAGAGAATGTCCCGGAAACGTATGCTGACGGAAGGTTTGAAATCTTATTCCTTGAGCCTGTTCACCTAAAGATCAAAGATCTGACAGCTCAAAAAGGTAGTGAAACTCTTGTTCCTGTTGAAGTAGATAAGTTTGAGGATATTACCGGATCTTCGTTTATAATTGAATGGGATGAAACCATACTTGATTTCGTAGGGCTTGAAGATATTGGCTTGTCATCAGTAAATAATTCAGACTTTGATCTTACCCAAGTAAATGAAGGTAGATTAACATTTAACTGGTCTGAAGGGTCAAATGTACCACAGAAATTGTCTGACGGTCAGGCCTTATTCAATATTCGGTTTGGTGTAAAAGGAATGGCAGAGCAGACATCCATCAGCTTTAAAGAAAAGGCGACTTCAGTTCTGGGGCCGGATAAGGTCATAATGCCATTTACTACTGAAAATAGCACTCTCAGTATAACGAATAGTGATATAATCAGTGGAAATATTTCGACATTCAGTTCAGTGCCTGTGAAAAATGTTACTGTCACATTGAAAGGAAATAGTGACGCAGCAACCGGTATCACAAAAGAAAACGGAGCATATGCTATTGAGGCGTTTAATGATTCTCAGTTCACTATATCCGCAAATGGTCCGTCACAATCAAGTATAAAAGACGGAGTTTCAATACTGGATATGATCCTGACAATCCGTCACTTGTTGTTAATTAACAGGTTTGATAGTCCGTATCAGTATATCGCGGCTGACCTTAATAATTCAGGTTCAGTAACAGCTCTTGATTTACTGGAAATGCAAAAAATCATTCTTGGAATGAATTCTCAGGCCAAAAACTGGCTATTTATACCTTCAGAATATGACTTGTCAGCCAATCCGTTTGGCTATGAGACAGCATATACTTTTAGTGATATATCGCAAAATTCTGTTATCGATTTTGTTGGTGTAAAAGCAGGAGATGTAAATGGTTCATGGCAGAATACAGGTTCAAGGAAGTCGGATCAGAAACTCACTTTATTATTCAACGACCTTACGTTGAATGAAGAGATAATTGAGGTGCCTGTTAAAGTGTCAAACTTCAATAACCTTAGTGGCTATCAGTTTACATTGAATTGGGATCCGGCAGTTCTGAATCTTGTTGATGTGAAAAATGCTGATTTGGATGGATTCTTCAATGTAGAGAATTCTGATGAGGGTATGATATCATCGGTGTGGAATGAAGCAAACGGAAAACATATTTCCCTTGAAGAAGGAACTACAATATTTACTCTTAAATTCAGGGTTGTTGATAAGTATGGAACCTCTAAATTAGGAGTCACATCTGCACTTACATCAGCAGTTGCATATGACAATAATCTGAATGAGATGGATATCCGGGCTGAAGGTATCCCGGTTAGTTATGATGAATTATTGGGCAAAAAAGCTGAGTTGTATCAGAATTTCCCGAACCCGTTTAGTGAGGAAACCAGCATCCGGTTTGATTTGCCTGCTAAGGGAACAGCAAAAATCACTATAATGAATTTGTTGGGCGAAATAGTCTTCGAAGATGAAAGAACTTACGAAGCAGGTGAGAATTCGTTGATCTGGAACAGAGACAATAGTGTGATCAATACGCCGTCAGGAATATACCTGTACAGATTGGAAAGTAATGGTTATGAAATTGTAAGGAAGATGATCATTCAGTAAGAAAATCATTTAGAGATAAATATTAAGGAAGCCTTCTGAAAAGGGGGCTTTTTTTATTTCGGTTTTTTTTATATATATGTGTCCATAATTCATGTAGTATATAACATCTGAAAATATGAAGAGAAGATTTTTTATAAATAAATTTTTAATGCTATCTATAACTCTTGCTTTTTTTTGTGTTAAAGATATTCTGGCTCAGGATTATGATGGCAAATTGCAGCAAAAACCCGATTGGTGGAATGAAGATTGGATTACTCCCTATCAATTGAAGGATACTATCAATAAACTGAGTTTTATTCAGGTAGAGGGGAATAAATTTGTGGATGAAAAGGGTGATATCGTGCTTTTTAAGGGCGTTTCGATATCTGATCCAGACAAGATCTCGAAAAATGGGAAGTGGGGGAAGGATTTATTTATTGAATTAAAAAAATGGGGAGTTAACCTCATCCGAATTCCTGTTCATCCGATATCCTGGCATCAGAGAGGGAAAAAGGAATATATTAAACTATTGGATGAGGCAGTTGATTATTGTTCGGAACTCGGTATATATGTAATTATAGACTGGCATTCCATAGGCAACCTGAGAACAGAGATATTTCAGGCAGAAATGTATAATACCTCTCTGAAGGAATCGATGAATTTCTGGAAGACCATAGCTGGTCATTACAGGAATGTGCCAACAGTGGCCTTTTATGAGTTATTTAATGAACCAACAACCTGGCATGCTTCCTATGGAACCTGTAGTTGGAAGGCATGGAAAGAAATAATGGAAGAAATGATCGACCTGGTATATGCTGTTGATAAAAACGTGATCCCGTTGGTTGCAGGGTTTAACTGGGCGTATGACCTTAAACCGGTAAGGCTGGATCCCATTGAAAGGGAAGGAATAGCCTATGTTACCCATCCTTATCCCGGTAAATGTACACCGCCACGTGAACCAAAGTGGGAAATGGATTTCGGATTTGTTGCCGATACCTATCCGGTCATCGCCACAGAAATTGGTTATATGGCTGAAAGTGAAGATGTTAATCTGGTAGAATCAGATAATTATAAAGAGAATATTGTAAACTATTTCCATAAAAAAGGTATCTCATGGACAGCATGGGTTTTTGATCCTGACTGGGTTCCTCATATGATACAAAACTGGGAATATAAACCAACAGAACAGGGGGAATTTTTTCGTGATGTGATGCAAGGGAAATACGAGCTAAAGTAATTGGGAAAAAGCAGCACATAAGGGTATGCGCTGCTTTTTTATTTATCAATCATTTATTTTTTCCTTTTCAGCGATTACTCTGGTTGTTTCCTGGGCGATAACCAGTTCTTCATTGGTTGGGATTACCAA
>JBNKDZ010000112.1:0-5890 GCA_050288525.1 Cyclobacteriaceae bacterium | reverse complement strand
GTATTGCTCTTTCAATACGTTTTGTAGCAAGGTCCGCATGTCTTTACTGAACGTCTTTTTTTCTATCAGCTTTTTGAAATTTTCGACGTTCGGGCTATACTGATAAAAAGGCAAAAGGGATTCTTTTTTACTGATATAGTCAAGAAATAAGGGGAAGAATTGGTGCGTGTCCTCAAAAGGGATGTTTTCTAAAAACATATTGGTTTATGTTATCGATAAACTTTTCTAACGTTAACGAAGTAATCCATTATTTGTTTTCCGCAGGAACGCCCATCAAATCAAATTCCTGGGCGCCTGTGATCCTAATATCGGTAAAATCACCGGTTTTCAGGTAATGATCCTCCGCATTTATTAAAACTTCATTGTCCACATCCGGTGAATCTCCCTCTGTTCGCCCGACAAAGTATCCTGATTCTTTACGGTCAATAAGGGTTTTAAACGTTTTACCCACCTTTTGATGGTTTATGTCCATGGAAATATCTTCCTGTAATGCCATCAGTTCATCCGCCCGCTTGTTTTTAACCTTTTCACTAACATCATCCGGCATCTGATAAGCATGTGTATTTTCTTCATGCGAATATGTAAACACACCCAGACGCTCAAATTTCCATTTTTCCACAAATGCCATCAATTCTCTGAAATCTTTCAAGGATTCACCTGGATGACCAACCAGCATCGTAGTTCGAAGGGTTACACCAGGTATTCTGTCACGAATGGTGCCGATCAGTTCTTCTGTTTTTTCTTTTGTTATGCCCCTGCGCATTACTTTCAACATATTGGTAGAGGCATGTTGCAACGGTATATCGAGATAGTTGCAAATATTATCTTTTCGTGCTATCACATCCAGCACATCCATCGGAAAAGCTGCCGGAAAAGCATAATGTAACCGTATCCATTCGATCCCCTCAACATCTGAGAGTCGGTCAAGCAATTCGGCGAGGTTTCTTTTTTTATAGATATCCAATCCGTAATAGGTCGAATCCTGCGCGATGAGCAAGAGCTCCCGTACCCCGTTACGGGCCATGTTCTGTGCTTCCTGTACCAGTTCTTCGACGGGTCTGGAAATATGTTTGCCCCTGATAAGCGGAATGGCGCAGAAAGAACAGGGTCTGTCACAGCCTTCGGATATTTTCATATAGGCATAGTGATTTGCTGTCGATATTACCCGCTCACCGATAAGTTCATGCTGGTAGGTAGCATTAAATTTTTTTAACAAGGCAGGTAGTTCATTGGTGCCAAACCATGCATCAACATCCTTTATCTCCTTCTCCAATTCTTCGCGATACCGCTGAGAGAGGCATCCGGTAACATAAAGCTTCCGGATCATCCCCTCTTTTCTTGCCGCAGCAAATTGCAATATGGTATCAATTGATTCCTGCTTGGCCCGGTCAATAAATCCACAGGTGTTAATGATCACCACGTTGGGATCTTCAGACAAGGACTCATGATAAGCATCGATCCTGTTGGCCTTCAGTTGTGTAAGGATATTTTCCGAATCAACCAGGTTTTTTGAACATCCCAGCGTGACGATATTCACTTTTACGTGTGCACTTCCCTTCGTTTTCAAGTTTTTTTATTTAATGAATCTGTAAAAATAGTAAAAATGCGCTTAACGGCATAGGGCTTTGGGGCATGGACACAGAGTTATTTTTTGAATTTGATGATGAAATTCGGGTTAATTCAATTTATTGGATAAATTTGCGTTCTTGATACAAAAAATTATTATGACCTGTTGGTTTAAAGGAGTTTTTTTAAGGAATAGCTGGTGGATCTTTCTGATCGTTGGTCTTCTCACTTTTGCCTGTAAAAATGAAAATTGTATCTCTGTCCGGAATAATGAATTGCTGATTCGGTTTTTAAAAGCGGATACAACAAACACCGGCGAGGTGACTGTTTCCGATCTGGATACCGTTTTCATGCGGATCATGGCAGCAGGTTCGGATACGGTTTTTTACGACTCCATGGATGAAGCGTCTGTCTTTCGTCTGCCTGTTGATCCTTCCGCAACATTTACTGCTTTCAGGTTTGACGTGCTGGATTCGATTGTCTATGATACTGTAAGCACCGAGCCTCTTGACATCGACACGATTTACTACGAAAGTGGCCGAACACACATACTCGAAGTTAATTATGAAAAGAGATACCGGGTCATTTCTGAAGATTGCGGGGCTGAGATCAGTTATTGGAATTTAACTATTGATACTATAAGTTTTCCTTTCTATCAGCAGGTAGAAGATCAATTGTCCAGATTTAACGAAGCGAATATTGAGATTTACTATTAGCATATTGTCCTTTTTTTTGTTTGCACTGCCATTATCGGCACAGGTAAGCAAGTTTGCTCCTTCTGCATTGCGTGTGGGTGCTGATCCGGGAACGGTGATATACAATATTTTCTCCGAAAAACGGAATTTTTACGAAGTTACCGCCGACATCGATATACACAAATACTTTCTTGTTGCAGATTATGGTCATGCTACATTTGATCTTAACGATCCTACTTTTACCTATCACAACGAAGGCAGCTATCTTCGTTTTGGGGCAGACTTGAACCTGATGTATGGTGACAGACAAAATAATGCAAGCTTTTTCGGACTCAGATACGCCATGGCTTCCTTCAGCGATGAGATGAACTACAGCACAAGCGCAATCCTCCAATCCGACAACCGCTGGCCGGCAACGATGGAGACAACAGGGTCTGACAACCTCTCAGCCAGCTGGTATGAGATGGTCACCGGACTAAAAGTTCGCATGATCAAACAACTGTATTTTGGTTTTACTGTCCGCTTCAAGATGTTTATGAAAGCCAAAGGATCTGAAGATCTGAAACCCTACTACATCCCCGGCTTTGGAAAGAACATCAGCAAAAGTTACTGGGGATTTAACTACTATGTTTCCTACAGGTTCCCGTTCCGAAAAAAGACGATTGTGCCTAAGAAAGAGGGGGAATAGAAATCCCTGATCTTGAAAATATCCTTATTGTTTTGGTTTTGTAGGTAATAGAATGGATCGCAGTTCCTGTTTCGCATTTGTAGTCAGTAGTTACGCAGGGCTAAACTATTGACAGCGATTGGGGTTACAAATAATAAAAAAAGCTGTCCGGAGTTTAGCATGGCGTAACTCCGGATCACAAATAATATCCAGGATCTGTGATCCGGCAATTTGTTGTCAATTTTTAATTCTTTTTAACTAATCCAAAAATTCTATATCAATCAATCCTCGTTCTCCACAATAATCTCGGGCACTGGAATAATAATATTCTTCAGGCCTGCATACAATTCCTTCGTTTACAGGATTATTATGGATATATTCTAATTTTTCTTCCATAAAACGGTTTGTTTCCAATTCCTTTGGTTGATTATTTTGTTGCCAGAACTGGTACTTTGTATTGCTTGTTTACATTTCCGGCTGATCTGAATATCCGTAACATCCATTTCTTTCTACTTTCTCTTTTATTTTTTTCAATTGATGAAAGGATCTCTTTGGATGTGAATTTTTTAAAATCTCTGATTGTGTCTGAAAGGTTGAATCCTTCCTTAGATGCGACAATCAGGTGTACATGATTTGACATAATACACCAGGAATAAATAATTAATCCCTTATGTTGCTGACAATATTTCAGACTTTCTACTATTATATCGGAATAATCATTTCTGGTGAAGACATCCACCCATTCTACAATTGTAAAAGTTAAAAAATAGATTCCATCATTATTGCGGATTTTATAGCCTTTATCCATAAATAAAAAGTTTAATGTCTGGTTTTGTGTTTAGTCTAAAAGTTTACCTCAAATTCAGGTTGATGTTGTTTCAAATATAATAATTCGGTTTTAAATTATTGTAATAACAGGAAATAATTAAACGCTGTCTGGAGTAGGTGAAATAGAAATCCCTGATCTAGTAAAATATCCTGATTATTTTGGTTTTGTAGATAATAGAACGGAATGCAGTTCCTGTTTCGCATTTGTAGTCAGTAGTTACGCAGTGCTAAACTACTGACAGCATCTCAGAACTTTGTAGTATAAAAAAATTTACTTTCAAATTCCGGTTGATTCTGTTTAAAATATTGCAATAACAGGAAAAAATATAAGTAAACGCTGTCAGGAGTTTAGCATAGCGTAACTCCTGATCGAAAATGATATCCAGGATCTGCGATCCGACAATATTCAGTCAATTTTTAATTCTTTTTAACTAGTCCAAAAATTCAACATAATCCTTTTTCTTCACCAGAATTACGAATTTTTTGTTTTCCCTTGATTTTGTGTTTTGTCCGAATGCTTACTGAACACAGTTCCTGTTGCCCATTTGTGGTCAGTAGTTTTAGGGTAGTTGTGGTTAAACTACTTTCTTATTCATCATAAAACTCAAAGGCAGTTTCATTATCACAACCATCCAAAATTAAAAAGGTGGAGTAAGAAATTGAATCAACCCACTGTTCCAGCTGTTTAATTTGTTCTTTACTAATGAGGTTATTTTCCTGCAGCATCCCATCCGGATATATTGCCCAGCTTCTGGTAAGGTGACAAATCCCCCAAATGGATGCCATTATTTCCTTATCTATTTGATTTTTATCTCTTATATCATCAGCCAGAACTTTCAACGCTTCCATTATTTCAACATAATTCTCTTTTTTTATATCTCCTTTAAACGGCCGTAACATCCCTAAAAATCCTCGGGTCATTTTTGGATTATCTATGTCCTCATGTCTGAAACTATGCAATTTCAATAATTCTTTTGCTTCTTCTTTTGTCATTTCGTTCATCGATAATTAAAAAAATTGTTAAAATATTCCCTATATAGCCACCAAACTATGATCCCAGTCTTTCCAGACTGCTTCATACCCCTGCGCACGGATCATATCTGCAATTTCTTCAGCACTTCTTTCATCGGACACCGCAAATTGTTCCAAGCTTTGGGGCTCCACTGTATAGCCTCCGGGATTGGTTTTGGATCCTGCACTCATCTGGGTGATGCCAAGTTTCATTACATTATTCCGGAAATTTTCACTTTCACGGGTAGAAAGGGACAATTCAACTTCTTCATCCAATAGACGGTAGGCACATATGAGTTGTACCAGTTCCCTGTCTGTCATTACGACATTAGGGCTTAAAATTCCTTCTGCCGGTCGCAGCCTTGGAAAAGCAATGCTGTATTTGGTCTTCCAGTAAGTCCGTTCAAGGTACTGCAGATGAAGAGCTGTAAAAAAGCTGTCTGTACGCCAGTCTTCCAGTCCGATTAGTGCTCCAAGGCCGATTTTGTGCACACCTGCTTTACCCAGCCGGTCAGGGGTGCTCACACGATAGTCGAAATTAGTCTTTTTGCCTTTAAGGTGGTAATTTTTATAATGATCCTTGTGATACGTTTCCTGATAGATATAGACTGTGTTAAGCCCGTATTCGATCAGATCCACATAATCAGCTTCATCAAGTGGTTGCACTTCAAGACTTATGCTTGAAAAATAGGGGCGGATCAGTTCGATGGCATGCTTCATATATTCAACACCCACAGCACGGTTTGCTTCCCCGGTCACAAGCAAAATATGTTCAAATCCCATATCCTTGATATAAGCGGCTTCCTCCAGCAACTCTGTTTCGGTAAGAGTACGGCGACGGATCTTATTGTCCAGGCTGAAACCGCAATACGTACAGATGTTCTGACATACGTTTGACAGGTACAGCGGGATATACAATTGTATCGTCTTGCCGAATCGTTTTAAGGTACGTTGATGACTTTGCTGGGCCATTTCCTCAAGATAAGGGACAGCTGCCGGTGATATCAGTGCCATGAAGTCATCAAGATCTCTCCGATCTCTGGACAATGCATATTCAACATCCTTAGAGGTCTTTTGGTAAATTTGGTTTTTTGTATCGTCCCAATTGTATTTTTTTAGCAGA